>JAGCZN010000191.1 GCA_017959995.1 Clostridia bacterium | reverse complement strand
GGTTACGGGCGAAAAGTATACCGACGGATAGGGTAATCGGCAAGGCGGACGAATATTTTTCCCGCAACGATTACGCCGGCGCCGAGCGGCATTTTCTCTATTGGCTCGAAGAGGCGAATGAAGGAAACGACGATCGCGGCGCTTTCGTTCTGTATAACGAACTTATGGGGTTGTACCGCAAAACGGGGCGGAAAAAAGAAGCGTTCGAATGCGTTGACCGCGCCGTTGAGCTTATAAAAAAATTGGATATAGCGGATACGGTTTCGGCGGGCACGGCGTTCGTGAATGCGGGAACGGTTTACAAGGCTTTCGGAATGGCCGAAAGCGCTCTGCCTTTTTTCGATAGGGCGGTAGAGATATACGAGAGAGAACTTAAAGACGGCGACGGTCGGCTCGGCGGATTGTATAACAATAAAGCTCTTGCACTTACGGACGTAAAACGGTTTTCCGCCGCGCGTGAAAACTACTTAAAGGCGTTGAGGGTAATGGAAAAAGTGAAATACGGCGAACTTGAGCGGGCAATAACCTACCTTAATCTTGCCGATCTTGCGGAAGCGGAGTACGGCGCCGAAAACGCCGAAGAAGAAATTTCGCGCCTTCTTTCCGAGGCGGAAAAACTTCTGAACGATCCATCCGTTCCGCAAAACGGATATTACGCTTTCGTATGCGAAAAGTGCGCGTCCGCTTTCGGGTATCACGGTTTTTTCGCATTTGAGAACGAACTTAAGCGCAGGGCGGAAGAAATATATGAAAGGGCTTGAAATCTGCCGTAAATTCTACGAAGAATACGGCGCGCCGATGATAGAAGAAAATTTTTCCGGCATAAAGGAAAAGATAGCCGTGGGACTTTTCGGAAGCGGCTCCGAGTGTTACGGATACGACGACGAAATTTCCCGCGATCACGATTTTGACGCGGGTTTTTGCATAATGCTTCCCGACGAGAGCGAGGTTGACAGGCGAACGGCATTTCTGCTTGAACGGGCGTATGCCAAACTTCCCGATACGTTTATGGGGTTAAAGCGAGGCAAAGTTAGCGCCGTAGGCGGAATGCGGCGCGGCGTTATCAGAACGGCGGATTTTTTTACCGATAAGGTGGGCAGAGCCGACGGATTGCTTTCGGGAAACGAATGGTTTTCCGTTCCGGAAAGTTTTCTTGCCGAAGCGGTGAACGGCGAAGTTTTCCGCGATGATTCCGGCGTTTTTACGGGTATCAGGGAATATCTTTCAGAGTATCCCGAAGACGTACGCTTAAAAAAACTTGCCGGCAATTTGCTTCTTGCCGGTCAGGCGGGACAGTATAATTATTTCAGATGCGTTTCGCGCGGGGATACCGCCGCGGCGCAGCTTTCCGCATCGGAATTCGTAAACCGCTCTATAAGTTGCGTTTTTCTTCTTAACCGCCGCTATAAACCTTATTATAAATGGGTATTTCGGGCTCTCGGCGAACTTCCTTTGCCTGAAGGAACTGCGGACGGGTTGGAATTTCTTATTTCTTCCCCCAACGACGAAGTGTCGGCGATACGCAAAATGAAGCAGATCGAAGAAATTTGCGCTTATATATCGGAAAAACTTACGGAGCAGAACCTTTCCGACGGAAAAGAAACGGAACTTGAACGTCTCGCGTATTCGGTAAACGGAAAAATATCGGACGTTCGCTTAAGAAACGAGCACGTTCTTTACGCCGTATAACGCGTTCCGGCGGAATAATAACGCAATAAACGAAAAGAAATGAAAGAAGTAATATTATATACGGACGGAGCCTGTTCGTACAATCCCGGCCCGGGCGGTTACGCCGCCATACTAAGATACCGCAACGTCGAACGGGTAATAACCGGCGGCGAGGCGGAAACGACCAACAACCGCATGGAACTTCTTGCCGTTATCGTCGGGCTCAAAGCGCTTAAAGAGCCCTGCAGCGTAACGGTTTACAGCGATTCCGCCTACGTTGTCAACGCGTTTGAAATGGGCTGGCTCAATTCCTGGGCAAATAACGGGTGGAGAACGGCCGATAAAAAAGAAGTTAAAAACGTTGAACTGTGGCGCGAACTGTACGATCTGTGCGGTTCTCACCTTATAAAATTCAACAAAGTGAAAGGACACGCCGGCGACGAACTGAACAACCGTTGCGACGCGCTTGCCCGCGCCGAAATATCAAAATTCACGCCTTCCGTTCCAACGGGATCCCGTTCTACGGAAGGTTAAATCCGCGTGTATTGAATATAATATATTCGGAGTTGTTTTTCTTTTTGTGCGATAGGAACGGATATATGGATAAAAAAACCTTAAAAAAAGCCGCGGGAATAACCGTTTCACTGCTTTTTGCCGTTGTAACGGCAATTTTTACCGTAGTTCTCGTTCGGGGTGTAAACGCGGCGTTTTTAATAAAATACGGAAAAATAACGGAATGGATCGCCGTATCGTTAATTGTGGCAATCGCTTCGCTTACGGTGTTTTTCGCGGTGATCGGTAAGGATTTTTACTACAAAACGGGGCTGGTGTGCCTGTCCTTTCTGTTTTTCAGCGCGGGGATTCTGTTCGTTCTTTACGCAACGGGACTTCTCGACAGGGTTGACAGTATCGAGGATTTCCGTGAATTTATAGCGTCGTACGGAGAGCTTTCTGTAACGTTGTTTCTTGTAATGCAGATTCTGCAGGTGGTGGCGCTTCCGATACCGGGCGTGGTGGCGATAGGCGCGGGCGTTCTTTTGTTCGGTCCGTTCTGGGGCGCGGTGCTCAGCCTTATAGGAATAGTTATCGGCTCGCTCGCAGCGTTTTTCATAGGGCGCGTTTTCGGCTATAAAGTGGTAAAGTGGATAGTTGGGGAAGAGAATCTGCAAAAGGGGCTGGAACTGGTGAAGGGCAAAGATAAAGTCGTGCTTACTTTTATGTTCCTTTTTCCGTTTTTTCCCGACGATATACTGTGCTTCGTTTCGGGCCTGTCGTCCATGTCCGCGCGGTTTTTCACCGTTATGGTGGTTATAGCAAGGCTTATTTCAACGTTCGCCACCGCGTATTCCGTAAACGGCAGCCTTATTCCTTACGATACGTGGTGGGGATTGCTTATATGGGCGGTTCTTATAGCGGGGGCGCTTGTCCTTGCGAAAATCGTATACTCAAACAGTGAAAAAATAGAAAAATTTTTCAACGGGCGAAAAAAATAACTCAAATACCCTTAACTTAAATTGACTTTTCGATTAAGTTCGTATACAATATATTGTGGTGGTATGTATACGGCATGCCGCAAATCAAAAAACAGAGGAGGCGTTTTATGTACTATCCGTTAAACGCCCTGCTCGCTGATACGACGAAGGTGATACTTTTCGTGGTGATAGCCGCGATAGCAGCCCTTGTGATTGGTTTTTTAATAGGTTATTTTTTATACTCTAAATTAAGAGCGAAAAAAATCGGCGACGCGCAAAAAGTCGTCGATAAAATGATTGAAGACGCGCAGAGTGAAAGTAAACAAATCAAAAAAGAGGCCATTCTCGAAGCAAAAGAGCAGGACTTGAAAATCAGAAACGACTTTGAACGCGAAACCAAGGAAAAGCGTTCGGAAATGCAGAAATTCGAAGCGAGGTTGAACCAGAAGGACGATATTCTCAATAAAAAAGAAATCAACCTTATCAAACGTAACGACGAATTAGAACAGGAAAAACACGAGTTGGACAATTTAAGAAGGGAGCTCGATCATAAGTCGGAAGACCTTGAAAAACAGCGCGAAAAGATCGAAAAGCAGAGCGAACTGATGGTCGCCGAACTCGAAAAGGTCGCGCAGCTTTCGCAGGAAGAGGCCCGCAAACAACTCGTTGAAGTCATCAAGGACGACGCCCGTAAGGACGCTGCCGTGTTCGTGCGCAATCAAGAGGCCGCCGCCCGTGAAGAGGCGGATAAAAACGCCCGTAACATCATAAGCCAGGCCATACAGAAATGCTGCGTTGACCACGCTTCGGAAATAACCGTTTCCGTAATTCCCATTCCTAACGACGATATGAAAGCGAGGATAATCGGCAGAGAGGGCAGAAATATCCGCGCTATCGAAAACGCCACCGGCATCGAACTTATTATCGACGATACGCCGGAAGTGGTCATTGCGTCCGGTTTCGATCCCGTAAGACGCGAAATTGCGAGAATCGCGCTTGAAAGGCTGATTCAGGACGGCCGCATTCACCCCGCAAGAATAGAAGAAACCGTAGAAAAGGTAAAAAAGGAAATAGATTCCACCATTAAAGAAACGGGCGAAAGCGCCATGTTCGACGCCGGACTTTACGGTATTCATCCCGAACTTATCAAACTTCTCGGCAGACTCAAATACCGTACCAGTTACG
>JAGCZN010000190.1 GCA_017959995.1 Clostridia bacterium | reverse complement strand
TCCTCGCCGTGGGCGACGGCGTGCTCATAGCCGTAAAAAAATAAACCGAAGAGGCTGAAATGAATAAAATAGAACTGCTCGCTCCGGCGGGCAATTTTTCAAAATTCTTAACTGCTCTTCAATTCGGGGCAGACGACGTTTATATAGGCGGCAAAGATTTTTCCCTTCGCGCTTTTTCCGAAAACTTTACGAGGGAAGATATAGAAAAAGCCCTGCAAATCGCGCATAAACAGGGTAAAAAGGTTTACGTTGCCGTCAATATTTTCGCAAAAAATTCCGACGTTGAACCGGCCGCGCGATATTTTGAATTTCTTAGCGGCATCGGGGCGGATGCGGTTATAATCACCGATCCGGGGCTTATCGAAACGTGCGGCGCGGCGGCGCCCGGCCTTACGATGCATCTTTCCACGCAGGCTAACACGCTTAATTACGCTTCAGTCAATTTTTGGGTAAGGCAAGGCATTAAGCGCGTAATACTCGCAAGGGAACTTTCCGTTGCCGAACTATCGGAAATACGGGAGAAGGTTCCGGAAAGCGTCGAGCTCGAAGCCTTCGTTCACGGCGCCATGTGCATATCGTACAGCGGAAGGTGTTTGCTTTCCAACTATCTGAACGGAAGGGACAGCAACCGCGGCGAATGCGTTCAGGCCTGCCGCTGGAAGTTCGGAGTGCGCGAATACGAAAAAGGCGGAAATTATCTTACCGCCGAGGAAGACGAACGCGGCACGTACCTTATGAACAGCAAGGACCTGAATATGATCTCACACCTTGCTCCTATTATAAACGCCGGCGTTACCTCGCTTAAAATAGAGGGCAGGATGAAAAGCGAATATTATCTTGCAACGGTAATAAACGCCTACCGCCGCGCCCTTGACGATTTTCTTGAAAACGGTGATTCTTACGCGAAAAACCCGCTTTATGAGAAAGAATTGAGAAATACCGCGCACCGTGCTTTCACCACGGCTTACGCCTTCGGCAACAACGCGCAAACGGTAAATTACAACGATTCACAGTCACAGGGGAACGCCGTGTTTGCCGCCAACGTTATCGGGTACGACGAGGAAGGCGGCTTTGCGGTTATCGAAATGCGGAACCGCTTCCTTAAAGGAGACGTTCTCGAAGTTCTCTCTCCCGGTGAAAATTTCGGAAAAGTTATCGTGGCGGAAAAGATGGAAGACGAAGACGGTAACCCCGTTGACGACGCTAAGCTCGTTCAACAGAAGATAAGATTATTCACTTCCGTCCGCCTCGTGGCGGGGGAGCTCCTGCGCAGGCCCGTTCAGGCGTGAAATCCGAAATATTTCATACGATTTTCACACAACCTTAATGTTCTTATTATAATGATGGAATAAAATAATGGTATCAAAATACAGGAGTGTGTAAAAATGGCTAATTCTTCTATTACCGCATCGTATGAAAGTTTGCCGAAGCTGGCTAAAGTGCTTCTTCAGATTTTCTTTGGTTGGTTCATCGGCGGCGTTTATCGCATCATCAAATTCGTAGAGAACAAAAACGTGGTTACTCTCGTAGTGGGTATCATCGTTCTCTTAACCGGTATCGGCAACTTCATCGCCTGGATAGTTGACCTTGTAACCGAAATCATAAGCGACAAGATCACCGTTCTTGCCGACTGATCGCAAAAGATTTTTAAGGCCGGGTATACAGCCCGGTCTTTTATTATGCTCTTTTAGCCTTTACGGTGAAATTTT
>JAGCZN010000189.1 GCA_017959995.1 Clostridia bacterium | reverse complement strand
CAAGCTGCATATCCTTGCGCATTTTAAGGTCAAGCGCGCCGAGCGGCTCGTCAAGAAGAAGTATTTCGGGCTCGTTTACTATCGCCCTCGCTATGGCAACTCTCTGCTGTTGCCCGCCGGAAAGCGTGGTGACGTCTCTCTTTTCGAATTCTTCAAGGTCAACGAGTTTCAGAACCCTCTTTACCTTTTCGGAAATTTCGCTTTTTGAAAGTTTTTCCTTTCTCTCTATGCGTTCGCCCTGTTCGTTTTGGTAAACGGCGGTAACTTTTTTCAGTTTAAGGCCGTAGGCGATATTGTCGAAAACGTTCATGTGGGGGAACAGAGCGTATCTTTGAAAAACGGTGTTTATCGGCCTTTCGTACGGGGGGATTTTGGTAATGTCCTTCCCGTTGAGAAGGATTTGACCGGCAGACGGCATTTCAAAACCCGCTATCATTCTCAGCGTAGTGGTCTTGCCGCAGCCGGAAGGGCCCAAAAAGGTAACGAATTCTCCCTTTTTAACGTAAAGATCTATATTGTCTACCGCAAGAGTCGAATCATATTCTCTCGAAACGCCGATAAGCTCAATAATTTTCTCGTCCATATTTTCTCCTTAGCGTAAGCGTTATCAGAAGTTCGGCGGGGAAGAAATCCATATAAATTTTGCCGGTTTCTGTTTGTTGTTCTTTATGTAGTGCAACCTGTCGGCTACGTAATAAAAGCTTTCGCCTTTTTTGCAAACGTAATGGTTTTTATCCAGTATTATCTCTATTTCGCCCGAAAGTACGTATCCGAACTCCTCGCCTTCGTGCGGCATATCGCGCGGGGTTGAAGACAGGGGGTTAAGCTCCATCATAACGGGTTCCATATTGTTTTTCTGCGCGTTGGGAACCAACCATTCAAGCGTGGATTCTTCCGAAACTTTTTCTATAAAATCGTTTTCGTTGAAAACGATTCTGCTTTGCACCTCGTCACTGAAAAACTTGTTTATATCCGTGCCCAGCGCCGAAAGAATATCAACCAGCGTGGTGATGGAAGGGCTCGTAAGGTCGTTTTCAAGCTGAGAAATATAACCTTTGGTAAGTTCGCATCGGTCGGCAAGTTCCTTCTGCGTCAGATTGCACAGAATCCTCAGCCGTTTGATCTTTTTACCTATTTCCATAATTCCTCCGATTTAAGATTAGAATCGCTAAACCTTAAGTTTACCCGCAGGTGGCGCTTGTAAACCGGAAGTTTAGCAAAATTAAACCGACGGATTGAATTATATAATAATGCGGGGTATATGTCAATCGTTTTAAGTAACAATTTATAAATTTGCCTTAAAAAATATAAAACTCAATTACTTTACAATTTCCCGCGCGTTGTGCTATACTGTTTCAGATATGAAAAAGATAGTGGCGGCCACGTCCAACGCGGGCAAACTCAAAGAGATAAAAGATATTTTAGGCGACGGTTACGCCGTGATACCAATGGCGGAAGCCGGCTTTTCGGGCGACGTTGAAGAAACGGGCGGCACCTTTTTCGAAAACGCGCTTATAAAGGCGAAAACCGTATCCGAAGCGCTCGGAATGCCCGCCCTTGCCGACGACAGCGGTTTAGAGGTTAAGGCACTCGGCGGCGCGCCGGGCGTTTTCAGCGCGAGGTATTCCGGCGAACCGTGCGATAACGCGCGAAACAGGGCGCTTCTTCTTAAAAATATGCAAGGCGTAAAGGACCGTTCCGCCCGTTTCGTGTGCTGCGTGGTGCTTTACGATAAGGGAAAGATCGTTTCGGCCGAAGGGTACGCGGAAGGGCGTATTCTCGAAGCGGAAGACGGCTTCGGCGGCTTCGGTTACGACGCTTTGTTTTTCAGCAATGACCTGAACAAGTCGTTCGGCAGGGCAACGGAAGAGGAAAAAAACGCGGTGAGCCACCGCGGCAGAGCGTTGAGAACGCTTACGGAGAAGACGGAATGAAACGGATAAGCGGCGTTACCCTGCGTGTAGGCGAAAGCGAAAAAGCCCTTAAATCAAAGATTTTACGCCTTGCGAAAATACGTGAAAGCGACGGAACGTATTTCAGGATAGTACGTAAATCGTTGGATGCGCGCGACAAGCGCGATATAAAATGGGTTTACACGGCGGACGTATCCGAGCGTTTCGAGGAGATTCCGCCCGCGTATCTTCACGCGGATAAACCCGCGCGCGTTCTGGTTGTGGGCAGCGGCCCCGCGGGGCTTTTTTCCGCGCTGTATCTTGCGCGCGGAGGTATGAAGGTTACGCTTATCGAAAGGGGTAAAAGCGTTGACGAAAGGGCGAAAGACGTTTCCGCCTTCTTTTCTTCCGGTGCCCTGAATGCGGAAAGCAACGCGCAGTTCGGCGAGGGCGGGGCCGGAACTTTTTCCGACGGAAAATTGAACACGCAAGTAAACAACCCCCTGATTACGCGCGTTTTACGGGATTTCGTTGCTTTCGGCGCGCCCGAAGAAGTTGAATATTTATACCGTCCGCACGTAGGTAGCGACAGATTGCCCGCCGTTGTAAAAGCAATAAGGAACGGGATAATTTCTCTCGGCGGCGAAGTGAGATTCAACGAAAAATTAGAAGATATCAGAATAGAAAACGGACGGATCGCCTCGGTAAAACTTCCCCGCGGCGGCGATTTTGACGAGGTGGTTTTAGCGGTTGGGCACAGCGCGCGCGATACGTTCGAAATGCTTTTCGGCCGCGGTGTGGCAATGGAAAAAAAGGCGTTTGCCGTAGGTTTCCGGATAGAACACCCGCAGGAACTTATAAGCAGGGCGCAATACGGCGCTTACGCCCCGCTTTTACCGCCGGCCGACTATAAACTCGTAAGCCACGCGTCCGACAGAAGCGTGTTTACTTTCTGTATGTGCCCGGGCGGAACGGTCATTCCCGCGGCAAGCGAAGAAGGCGGCGTGGTTACCAACGGAATGAGCAATTATCTGCGTAACGGTACCAACGCGAACAGCGCCGTGGTAGCCGAGGTAAGGATAGAAGATTTCCCTTCCGGCGGGGCGCTTGCGGGCGTTGAGTTTCAGCGTGCGCTCGAGAGGAAAGCGTTTGAAGCAGGCGGCGGCAATTATTCCGCGCCGGCTTGTACTTATGCCGATTTTACGCGAAAAACGGGGGTAAATTCAACGGGCACGCTTGTTAAACCCACGTATGCGCGCGGCGTTACCCCTTATCCGCTGTACGGTTTACTTCCCGAAAAACTTTCCCTTGCCATAGCCGCGGGCATAGCGGATATGGACAGACGGCTGAAAGGCTTTGCGGACGGCGGAGCGCTTCTTTCCGGCGTTGAAAGCCGCACTTCCTCGCCAGTGCGTATCGTCCGCGGTGAAAATTTCGCCTCGGTATCGGCGGAAAACCTTTACCCCTGCGGCGAAGGAGCGGGCTACGCCGGCGGAATAACCAGCGCCGCGGCGGACGGCATAAGGGTTGCCGAAGCGATTATAAAAAAATACAAAACCGCGGATAAGGCGTGATTCAGGTGGTTTTATGAAAAAATGCGCAATAATTATAAACGGATTTTATACCAATCCCTCGATAGAGCATCAGGTATCTTCGCTCAAATCTGAGTTTTTTACTTTGGGCGTTTCGGCCGAAGTTGTAAAAAGCGGCTCGGTATTATGCTTTATAGAGGGAAACGGCGTGCGCTTAAAAAGCTGCGGTTACGATTTCGCCGTATATTTCGATAAGGACGTTCACACGGCGTTAATGCTTGAAAAAGGCGGTTTGCGGTTGTTTAACAGCGCAAAATCCATAGCGCTTTGCGACGATAAAATGCTCACCTTTATCGCCCTTTCGGAAAGCGGGATACGCATGCCCAAAACCATCTCTTCGCCCGTGATGTACCGCCCCGTTACCGAAAGCGCCTTTTTATGCCGCGTGGAAGAAGAAATGCCGTACCCCGTGGTGGTAAAGGAGGTTTACGGTTCGATGGGCGCGGGCGTTCATCTGGCAAAAAACCGCGAAGAACTCGCCGCGCTGCGGGAATCTCTTAAACTCACGCCACACGTTTACCAGAAATTCATAGGCAAGGGCGGAGAGGATAAAAGGATAATTACGGTGGGCGGAAAGGCGGTTGCATCTATGCTGCGCGTAAACGAAAAGGACTTTCGGTCCAACGTAGCCTGCGGCGGCATAGGAATTTCCTGCGGGGTAACCGAAGAGGAAAAATTCATTGCGGAGCGCGCTTCGGAAGTTCTCGGCCTCGACTACGCGGGTATCGACGTTATAACCGACGAAAACGGAACGCCGTATCTTTGCGAAGTAAATTCCAACGCGTTTTTCCTGGGGATACAGCAGGCTACGGGCGTAAACGTTGGGGGGCTTTTCGCGCGGCGCGTTTACGGCGAAGTTTACGGGCGCAACGCGTGAATTTCCGGTATCCTGCCCGTTAATATTTTCAAAGCCTTAAAAATTCTTTACAAAATGCGAATAATATACTATAATATAATATACAATGTATTAAGGGAACGGTGAAAGGCGTTTTCCGTATTTCGGTTTATTTTAGAAAACGGTTTGTTTTTTTCGGCGGCAACCGAATTTTATACTTATGAAAGACTACAGAATTACGATAAAATCCACTATAGACGGCGAGACGAACGAAGTTATAACCCTCGGCAGCGTTTTGAGGGAATACGGTTTTACTACCGTCCGTTACGAGGACGCGGACAGTAGCGATCCCACGAAAATAGTTATAGGCGACGGTATAATAAGCATCGCGCGCGAGGGCGAACTGAATTCCGTTCTCACTTTCGAAAAAGACAAAGTGTATTCGGCAAATCTCGTAACGGCGTTCGGCGAGATACCCGTGGAAGTTAAAACTCTGGACGTTTCCGCCGAAGAAACGGGCGGCAACGTTGATATGAAGCTCGATTACATTACCGATTTCGGCGGCAAAAGCAGTAGGTTCAATATTTCGCTTAAAGCGGAAAAACTCGATCTGTACCCGCGCGTATAAAACGCGCATAAAAATTTCACACGCTTAAAAATTTAACTTTATTCTTTCATTTCCGGAGGTTGAAAATGTTAATAGAATACCTCGGCCATTCCTGTTTTTTCGTTAAGGGGGCGTCTTTTTCCGTGGTTATCGATCCTTTCGGCGGCATAGGCTACGGCTTGAAACGCGTTGACTGCGATTACGCTATCTCTTCCCACGGGCATTTCGACCATAACAATTTCAGTGGGGTAAACGCGAAAAAAACGATAGTTTCAAGTTTCGGCCCGTTTACCGCCGTACCCTGTTTTCACGATGACGCGAACGGGTTAAAACGCGGCAAAAACAACGCGTTTTTCTTTGATGCAGACGGGTTGCGTCTTTTGCACCTGGGCGATCTGGGCGAACCTTTTTCCGTTCGCAACGCGGAAAAATTCAAAGTCGGGGCGGACGTTTTGTTTTTACCCGTCGGCGGCAATTACACGATTGACGGAAAAGCGGCGGCGGCTTACGCGAAAGAAATAGGGGCCCGCGTTACCGTGCCCATGCACTACAAAACGGAAAATTCGGTTATAGATATTTCCGGACCGGAGGAATTTCTCGGATATTTTCCCGGTTATAAAACGGTTAAAAAAAGTTTTGAATTGACCGCCGAAAACCTCAACGGTTTTTCGCCGGTTACTTTTATTGAATTTTAATTTGAATTTCAGGAGGATTTTATGGCAAACACAACCGAAAACGAACTTTCCAGATACGGTATTTTCGATTTGAGAAAATTGCTTCGGGATCTCGGCGGCACGCCGGGCACGAAGTCTAAAAAGGAACTTATTTCCGATATAATAAACATACAAAACGGCGAGATCCCCGTAAGGAACAAACGCGGAAGGAAAGCGGTTGCCGGCCGTGTTGCGAACGGTTTTGAAACGCCCGAAAGCGATTACGAAGAAAACCGTTTCGAAGCCCCGAGCGCGGTTCAGGGCGAAAGCCGCCAAAGCGAAGCCGCGGTTCCGCGTTATCCCGCGGCGGAAGACGCCGCGCGGAAGAGCCGCCCCGCCCCGCAGTTTGAAAAAAAGGAAAAATTGCAGGACAGCGAAACCGACGGCCGTTCGGATACCGTAAGCGGCGTACTTGAAGTTCATGCCGACGGTTACGGTTTTCTCCGGGCGAGAAATTACGAAACTTCCACCAACGGCGATACGTTCGTATCCCGGCAGGCCGTAAGGGGATATTGGCTGCGCCGCGGCGATTTTGTAGTGGGTTACGCCGAGAGAACGCGCGAAACGGGCTCTTCGTCGCTTACGGAAGTGCTTTCGGTAAACGGCCTTGCGCCGAGAACGGAAAGAAGAAATTTCGACGATCTCGTTCCGTGCTATCCCAACGAGCGTCTTACCCTTGAAAACGGCGGCGGCGACTATACTATGAGAATAATGGATCTTCTCTGCCCGCTCGGTAAAGGGCAAAGGGGATTGGTGGTTGCTCCGCCGAAAACGGGCAAGACCACGCTTTTGAAAAAGGTAGCGCAGGCTATAGAAAAAAATCACCCGTCCGCGCACCTTATAGTGCTTCTTATCGACGAACGCCCCGAAGAAGTTACCGATCTGAAACGCAGCGTTAAGGGCGAAGTGGTGTATTCCACGTTCGACGAGCCCGCCGAACACCATATCCGCGCCGCCGAACTTGTCATGTGGCGCGCGAAACGTCTGGTGGAACTCGGAAAGGACGTGGTTATCCTTCTCGATTCCATAACGCGCCTTACCCGGGCGTATAACCAGGCGGTGCCTTCCAGCGGCAAGATACTTTCCGGCGGCATAGATCCCGCGGCGCTGCAAGCCCCCAAAAAGTTTTTCGGCGCAGCCAGAAATATTGAAGACGGCGGAAGTCTTACCGTTCTTGCAACCGCGCTTATCGAAACGGGCAGCAAGATGGACGACGTTATCTACGAAGAATTCAAGGGAACCGGAAATATGGAAATTCATTTAACGCGCGAACTTTCCGAGCGCAGGATATTCCCCGCCATAGATCTTTACGGTTCCGGCACCAGGAAGGACGAACTTCTTCTGAACGAAAAAGAACGGGACTGCGCTTTCCTCGTTCGCAGGTTCATAACGCGCGAAGAAGGCGTGGAAAGGCTTTTGGATATGCTTAGCAAAACGGAAACGAACGAAGAGTTCGTAACGAAAGTTCCCGCGTGGGTAAAATTGCTTGAAAAGTGAGATAATGCGCGAAAAAGGCGGTTGATTTACGATATATTATGGCAAGGACCGAAAAGAACAACATAAGAAATTTTTGTATTATAGCGCATATCGATCACGGTAAGTCCACCCTTGCCGACAGAATCATCGAAATGACGGGGCAGGTGGCCGAAAGGGATATGGAAGATCAGCTTCTCGATTCAATGGATCTGGAGCGGGAACGCGGCATAACCATAAAACTTACGCCGGTCAGAATGTCCTATACGGCAAAGGACGGACGGAGTTACGTTTTTAACCTGATCGATACCCCCGGTCACGTGGACTTCACTTACGAGGTTTCGCGCTCGCTCGCCGCGTGCGAGGGCGCGATACTTATAGTGGACGCGTCGCAGGGGATAGAGGCGCAAACGCTTGCAAACACCTATCTCGCGCTGGATAACAACCTTGAAATAATGCCCGTTATAAACAAGATAGATCTCGTTTCCGCCCGCCCCGACGAAGTGGCCGCGGAAATAGAGGAAGTGATTGGGCTGGACGGTTCCAAAGCCCCCAGAATTTCCGCGAAAGAGGGCACTAATATAGATCAGGTGCTCGAACAGATAGTAGAGCTGATCCCCCCGCCCGTAGGCGACGACGACGCCCCGCTTAAAGCGCTTATATTCGACAGTTATTACGATAACTACAAGGGCGTTATCTGTTTCGTGAGAATCGTAGACGGAACCGTGCGCGCGGGCGTTAAAATAAAAACGTTCAATTCAAGTAAGGTTTTCGACGTCGTTGAAGTGGGCACTTTCGATCCTCGTTTAAGGCCGAAAGCGTCGCTTTCGGCAGGGGAAGTGGGCTATATTGCGGCGAGCATCAAATCCATACAGGACACCACCGTGGGAGACACTATAACTTCGGTGGACAACCCCGCGAAAGAACCGCTGCCGGGTTATAAAAAGGCGCTTCCCGTGGTGTTTTCGGGCGTTTATCCGCTTGACGGAAGCAAGTTCAACGACCTTAAAGACGCCCTTATGAAACTGAAACTGAACGACGCATCGCTTACTTTTGAACCGGATAATTCCGCGGCGCTCGGCTTCGGCTTCCGTTGCGGTTTTCTGGGGCTTTTACACATGGAGATCATACAGCAGAGAATTGAGCGGGAATTCGATCTCGATATAATAACTACCGCGCCGTCCGTTTCTTATAACGTTTACAAAACCGACGGCACGATGACGGTGGTAAACAATCCTTCGCATCTTCCGCCCGCAACCGATATAGATTATATGGAAGAGCCCATCGTTAAGGCAAGCATATATTCGCCGCCCGATTTCGTTGGGCCGGTAATGGATCTGTGCCAGGAAAAACGCGGCGTTTTCACGGATATGACGTACATCGATTCCGGCAGGGTGCGGCTTCTTTACAAACTGCCGCTGAACGAGATAATTTACGACTTTTTCGACGGACTGAAATCCCGCACCAAAGGTTACGCCTCTTTCGATTACGAGCTTGACGGTTACGAAAAAAGCGACCTGGTTAAATTGGATATGATGCTCAACGGCGATATATGCGACGCGCTTTCCGTAATAGTGCACCGCGAAAAAGCGTACGCCCGCGGAAGGGCGATAGGCGAAAGGCTGAAAGAAGTTATACCCCGCCAGATGTTCGAAATACCCATTCAGGCGTGCATAGGCGGCAAGGTTATTGCGCGCGAAACGGTAAAGGCATTGCGGAAGGACGTTCTCGCCAAATGTTACGGCGGCGACGTAACGAGAAAGAAGAAACTTCTTGAAAAACAGAAAGAGGGAAAGAAGAAGATGCGCAGGCTGGGAACGGTTGAAGTGCCGAGCGAAGCGTTTATGTCCATTCTTAAAATAGATTCCGAATAATAGCGATAATGCGCGAAAAACGGCACTTTTTACCGAGGAGAAACTTATAATGGCGGGAATTTACGTTCACGTTCCTTTCTGCAAATCAAAATGCACTTATTGCGACTTCGCCTCTTATCCCAGGGAAAAGGATAAGGCGGAGTTGTATTTTGCCTGTTTGTATAAAGAGGCGAAAGCGCGAGCCAACCAGTACGCGGGAATGAATTTCGATACCGTTTACGTGGGCGGGGGAACGCCGTCCTTCGTGGACGAGAAGTTGGTAACGGGCGCCCTGAAACAGATAAAGGAGAAGTTTTCCGTTTCCGAAAACGCGGAGATCACCGTGGAAATAAACCCCGGCACGCTTACGGAAAACAAACTTTCGGCGTACAGGGCGGCGGGCGTAAACAGGTACAGCCTCGGCCTGCAATCGGCTGACGACGCCATGCTCGTAAAACTCAACCGAATCCACACCGTTGCGGATTACGTTGAAGCGGCAAAGATGCTTGAAGGCGAAAACTTCAATGCGGACGCGCTGATAGGATTGTTCGACCAGACCGTAAAAGACGTTGAAAACACCCTTTCGGTAATTATCGGAAGCGGTGCCAGCCACGTTTCGGTTTACGCTTTGCGCCCGGAAGAGGGCACGCCGATATTTTCAAACTATCTCAACGGCGACCTTCCCGACGAGGACGCCGTTGCCGATCTTTACGCGTTTGCCGCGGAATATCTTGAAAAGAGGGGGTTTTACCGTTACGAAGTATCTAATTTCGCAAAAAAAGGCTGCGAATCCCGCCACAATCTCAATTACTGGCAAAGGGGAGAATACGTAGGTTTGGGCGTGGCGGCTTCAAGCCACGTGAAAAACCGCAGGTTCACCAACACCGCGGTGATAGACGAATATATAAAATGTATATTATCCGGGCATTTCGCGGAAATTTCTTCCGAGGAGATTTCCGGCGACGAAATACGTTCGGAATACGTTATGCTCGCCTTGCGCACCGCCGCGGGTATAGACCTTGCGGAGTTTGAAAAACTTTTCGGAAAGCCGTTTGAAAAACAGTTTGAAAAACAACTTGAAACTCAGGGCAGGTATATGGAATTTACCGGCGGAAGAGTCAGAATAAAACCGGAATATCTTTTCGTGCAGAATTCGGTGATAATAAATTTCATATAAAAAGTTTTCCACGCGTATCAAAAGTTAACGATTCGGAAACAAATAAATAGTAAAATAGAGAAAAATTTCAGTCAAATTCAAGACGGCGGAATTATAATACTGAAAAAGTTCATAGGAGGAGTTATGAAAATATTACGGAAAATTTCTGCGGTTTTTGCCGCGCTCGCTCTTATATCAAGCGTTGCGGCGTGCAATCCGTTCAAGAGCAACGAGTACAGCGGGCCCGTTGTAAACGCGTACGATATTGCCGTAAAAAACGGTTTTAACGGAACCGAAGAAGAATGGCTTAAAAGTCTTAAAGGAAAGGACGGCGACAACGCCAGCACCGTATATAAATCCCTTTACGACGAAGCGTGCGAAAAGTACGGTTATACGGGCGATTTTTACGATTTCGTAGCAGAGTTTATCGGCGGATACGTTTCAAACGGATTGCAGAACAGCGTGGCCGTCGCCGCGGATAAAGCGGTAAGATCGGCGGTAAGCGTTTACAGCACTTTTTCCTATAACGTTTACGACCGTCGCGGTAATTTTCTGCGCTCGGAAAAATACAAGGGCGCGGGCGCCGGCGTTATTATGGAACTTGACGATAGCGGCAACGCCTATATCGTTACCAATTTCCACGTGATTTACGATAAGAACGATTCCGACGGTTACGCCGACAGCGTAAAGGTTTACGTTTACGGCAGGGAGTTGGATTCTCTTGCGGTCGAAGCGTCTCTGTTAGGCGCCACCGCCAATTACGATATAGCCGTTCTCAAAGTGGAAAATTCCGAAATATTCCGTACAAGCAATCTTGCGGCGGCCGAAATTGCCGACAGTAATCTGGTAGGCGCGGGAGACGCGATTTTTACCGTGGGAAACCCCGAAGCCGACGGCCTTGCGATAACTTCCGGCATAGTGAGCGTCGATTCCGAATATATTCAGATGACTTCTCCCAAAGACGGCCGCACGGGTATTGAATACCGCGTAATGCGTATTGACGCCGCAGTCAACGGCGGCAACAGCGGCGGCGGGCTTTTCGATCTTAACGGCAATCTCGTGGGTATAGTAAACGCGAAGATAGTTTCCAACGAAATAGATAATATCGCCTACGCAATTCCGTCGGCCATAGTGGGGAACGTTTTCAAAAATATAAAGAAAAACTGTAACGGTAGCGATAAACTCACCATAGGCAGGTATCTTGTGGGTATAAATTTGGCAACTAAAAACAGTTACGCTTATTACGACGCCGTTTTATGCGATACGCGTATCATTCACACCGTGGAAGTTTCGTCGGTGGAAGCCGGCAGCGCCGCGGTGGGAAAATTTATGGTGGGCGACGTACTCAAAAGTTTTGAGTATGATGGCGTTACCGTAAACGTCGAAAGGCTTTTCAACCTTACCGACGCCACGCTTACGTTCGAAAAGGGCAAAACGGTAACTTTCGTTATAGAGCGGAACGGAATTCAGCGTACCGTTACGGTAACGCTGGATAAATTCACCCCGCTTGACTGATAAAAAACCGTAAACGGGAAAAGTGTTTTTCGGCTGATAAACCGGTTCGTTGAAGTTATGCGGATACTGTGCCGCGTATCGCCAAAAAACGCGATACGCGGCGCTTTTACAACTTTTTTACGGAATAAAACGGTTTTTCCCCGCGGTTTAAGCGCGTATATTTTTTATAAATAAACCCCGTAGCCGAATTTTCCGCCGCGCACGGATTTAAAGCGTAATTTTCTTGACGGAACGGCGGATATGGGTTATCATTATCAAAAGGGGATTTTTAATAATGAGAGTTTTTGAAAACGTAAAATACGGACGGCTTCCCGAACAGATTCTAGACTGTTATTTTCCGCGCGGCGAAGATTTCGCCACGGTCGTGTATTTTCACGGCGGCGGACTTGAAACGGGGTATAAAACGGACGGAGGCGTGGCGGATTACGCGCGCGCTTTAACGGAAAACGGCGTAGGGTTCGTATCCGCCGAATACAGAAAATATCCCGCCGCGTCTTTCCCCGATTTTTTGGTTGACGGAGCCGCCGCGGTGGGCTGGGTAAAGAGGAACGCGCCGCTTTACGGCGGCAACGGAAAGATATTCGTTTGCGGGCATTCCGCCGGCGCGTATATTTCGCTTATGCTGTGTTTCGACGGGCGCTATCTTGAAAAAGAGGGTATGACTTCCGCGGACGTAAGCGGCTGGCTGATAGACAGCGCGCAGACCACCACCCATTTCAACGTGCTCAAAGAGCGCGGGCTGGATACCCGCCTTCAACGCGTAGACGAGGCCGCGCCCGTGTATTTCGTGAATGAAAAGTCAACTTTTTCAAAGATTTTGCTGATATTTTACGAAAACGACATGCCCGTTCGCCCCGAGCAGAACGCAATGTTTTACAAGGCTGTAAAAAACTTTAATCCCGCGGCAAAAATAGAATTGAGGCTATTGCCCGGCGGCCATTGTGAAAGCGCCGCAAAGAAAAACGGCAGATACCCTTTCGAAGATATCCTTTCGGACTTCGTGAAAGAGTCTGCCGGTTAAAGATCCGTCAGTAATTTCAAAGCGCCGATCATTTCTGCTTGCGGAACAGAAGTACCAGGCCCGTCAGAACAAGATCCACGCACGCGATAAGCAGTATTACCCTGTTATCGAAAGAAAACCTTGCCGCGCCCGTATAAACGTAGGTATACGTGGGTTCGGTCAAGGTGATAATGCCCCAGATTATCAGGCAGATAAAGCCTGCCAAACAAAGCGCAAAACCGAGATAATACGTGAAATACGTGGTTTTTTTGTTTTTTTGCCCGTTTTTATCGTCCGCTTCTCTAGCTTTGAAAGATTCGGCGTTTTCTTTATTGAAATAACTTTCTATAAGCGCGCGTTCGGCTTCGTCGGGTACGGATTCTCCGTTTTCCCAGCCGGTTATTTTCTCTGCGGAAACGCCTATCGCGTCGGCAAGGGTTTCCTCGGTAAGCCCTTCGGCCGTTCTCATGGAACGGAGTTTTTCGTTGAATTTCATCATTTCTCCTGAAGTTTAATGAAAAACGTTTTTTACGCGTTTTTTATATTGTACTACCTTATGCCGAAAAAAACAAGTTTTTCGACGAAAAAAGTTGACACGATGAATCAATAATGTTAAACTTGAACCGTAAACGTTACGTTTATTCTTATTCGGATATGAAATTCAAAGCAACCATTCTCGACGAAGTTGCGGTCAAACGCGCTATGACGAGAATCTCTTTCGAAATTATAGAAAGGGTGAACGTAAGCAACGCCGTTCTCGTGGGAATAAAAACGCGCGGCGTTCCGCTTGCCGAAGCCATACGCGCCAACGTCAAAGCTTCCGCCGGCGTGAATCTACCCATCTGCGAGCTTGACATTACCCATTTCAGGGACGACGTAGTGCCTGAAGTTAAGGTTTCGCCCGATCAGATTCCTTTTCCCGTGGAGAAGAAGGACGTGATCTTGGTTGACGACGTTCTGTTCACCGGCCGCACCACCCGCGCCGCTATAGAAGCGGTTATGGCTACGGGAAGGGCGGCTACCGTGCGTCTTGCCGTACTTATCGACAGGGGGCATCGCGAACTTCCCATACGCGCGGATTTCGTCGGGAAAAACGTGCCCACTTCCATAAAAGAGGAAATAGTGGTGCACCTTACGGAAACGGACGGGGAAACTTCCGTATCCATCTACGAAAAATAAAAATTTTTCCGTCCGGAACGGAAAAATTTACTTCCCGGTGTTCTTTTTGTGCGTTGAACGAATATTTTTCAATAAACCGCCCGCGGCGTTCCCCGTACCGGAATGCCGCGGGCGTACGTTTTTTGCGTGATAAAGGGCGCTTTTACGGTTAAAACTTTGAAAATACCTCGCCTATCGGCATATTTATCTGAAGGTCTTTATTTTCGTCAAGGTCGTAGGAGATGGGCGTTTTGTTTATTATCACCAGGTGTTTACCGTGAAAAAACCGCACGTAAGAGGCCGCGGGATAAACGCTTAAAGACGTTCCGCCTATAATCAGCATATCCGCGTTCTTTATTGCGTCTATCGCCTTTTGAACGGCGTCTTCGGGTAAAAGTTCTTCGTACAGGGTAACGTCGCACCGCACCGTTCCGCCGCAGCCGCAGCGCGGAATATCTTCCTTTGAATTGTAAATAAAGTCCGCGGGATAAATTTTTCCGCAGTTCATACAGTAATTGCGCTCGGTAGTGCCGTGTATCTCGTAAACGTTCACGCTGCCCGCTTTTTGGTGCAGCCCGTCGATATTCTGCGTTACCACGGCTTTCAGCTTACCCCGTTTTTCCAGTTCGGCAAGAAAAATATGCGTCGCGTTGGGTTTTGCCCCTCTCGCGTCCATCTTCTGGCGGTAAAACTCAAAAAATACCCGCGGTTCGTTTACAAGGCAACTGTGGCTCAACAGGTATTCGGGGCTGTATTTTTCAAAACGCGCGCCGCGGTTGTTGTAAAGCCCGTCCTTACTTCTGAAATCCGGCACGCCGCTTTCGGTAGAAACGCCCGCCCCTCCGAAAAACACAACGTATTCGCTCTCGTCCAAAAATTTTTTAAGTTTAATCAATTTATCCGTCATAGTGATCTCCGAATTTTACGCCTTGCGGTAAAACCGCGTAATATTTACGTAAATTATATAACGGGAAATCGCGTTTTGTCAAGCTTGTTTTTTCTTTAATCGCCTTGTTTGCAGGCGGCGCAGGCTGAAAAGGTCGATTCGCGGCAAGTAAAACCGCATAGTAAAAAAAGAGAACGCTTTGAAAAAAATCGGGGCGTTTTTCTTTTCAAAAAATACCAACTCTGTTATAATATTCACGTGGGGAACAGCGCTTAAAAAACGCTCTTTTCCCGATATTATTAAGGGGGTACGTTAAGTGGCGGCACGCAAAGCTTATATCGCAATAGATCTCAAATCGTTTTACGCCTCGGTCGAATGCGTGGCGCGCCGGCTTGACGCGCTTACCGCAAACCTCGTAGTGGCGGACGAGAGCCGTACGGAAAAAACCATCTGTCTTGCGGTTTCGCCCTCGCTCAAAGCTTACGGTATTCCCGGCAGGGCAAGGCTTTTTGAGGTGGTGCAAAAGGTTAAGGAAATAAACGCCAAGCGCAAAAAAAGTGCCCCTTTTCACATGTTTTCCGGGGAAAGTTTCGATTCGAAACAACTTGCAGAGGATCCCTCGCTCGCCCTTTCGTACGTGGTTGCGCCGCCGAGAATGGCGCGTTACGTGGAAGTAAGCGCGCAGATATACCGCATATATCTTAAATACGTTGCGCCGGAAGATATTCACGTTTATTCTATAGACGAGGTGTTTATCGACGCCACCGATTATATCAAAGCGCTTAAAATTTCGGCGCATGAATTCGCGCTTTGTCTGATACGCGACGTTTTAAGCGAAACGGGCATCACAGCCACCGCGGGCATCGGCACCAATATGTATCTTTGCAAGGTGGCCATGGATATAGTGGCCAAGCATATTCCGCCCGATAAGGACGGCGTAAGAATAGCGGAGCTGAACGAATTCAGTTACCGCAGGCTTTTGTGGTCGCACACGCCGCTTACCGATTTTTGGCGCGTGGGAAGGGGAACGGCAAAAAAGCTTGAGGAAAACGGGATGTTCACCATGGGCGACGTTGCGCGCTGCTCCGTGGGAAAGGATAGCGACAGGCTGAACGAAGGACTGTTATACAAACTTTTCGGCGTAAATGCCGAACTTCTTATAGACCACGCGTGGGGTTGGGAGCCGTGCACCATAGCCGACGTAAAGGCGTACAGGCCGGAAGAGAACAGCGTAGGTTCCGGGCAGGTATTGCACCGCCCGTACGATTTTCAAAAGGCAAAACTCGTTCTCAAAGAAATGGCGGACGCACTCTCTTTCGATCTCGTTGAAAAGGGGCTTGAAACCGACGGGCTCGTTCTGACCGTAGGTTATGATATCGAAAATCTTTCCGATTCCGAAAGAATGAAAAACCATTCGGGCGGAATAACTTCCGACTATTACGGAAGAAAGGTCCCCAAGCCCGCCCACGGCACGGTAAACTTAAAAAAATACACGTCGTCGTCTCGTCTTATAACGGCGGCGGCCGAAGCGGTTTTTGAAAGGGAAGTAAATCCGGATTTGCTTATAAGGCGCCTTTATCTCACGGCAATACGCGTTATCAGCGAGAATTCACGCCTTGAAACGGAAGCGGAACAGCTGGATTTTTTTACTTCCGACGAAATCGGGCGAAAAGAGAACGCCGCGCTCGAAAAAGAAAAAAAACTTCAGCGCGCCGCGCTTGATATAAAGAAAAAATACGGAAAAAACTCCATCGTGAAGGGAATGAGTCTTGAAGAAGGCGCCACCGCTATCGACCGCAACAAACAGATAGGCGGGCACAAGGCGTGAGAAAACGCGCGTTTTTCGCGCAGAACGAAGGTGAAATATGAACAATGATAATCATAAGTACGACGATATAATCGATTTACCGCATCACGTATCGCAAAGCCGGCCGAGAATGTCCGTTTCTGCCCGCGCGGCGCAGTTTTCGCCGTTTGCGGCGCTCAGCGGGTACGGGGAAACCATTAAGGAAACGGCGCGTTTCACGGAGGAAAAGGCGGAACTCGGCGAGGACGACCTTAATATTCTGAATGAAAAAATTACGTATCTGCAGGGCGTTATCGGCGAGCGGCCGTATGTAAAAGTGGCCTATTTCGCGCGGGATCAACGCAAAGCGGGCGGCTCGTACAAAATTTACGCCGGGCGTGCGGCAAAGATAGACGCCCTCGCGCGCGCTTTGTTTTTTACCGACGGAACGGCGGTGGCGTTCGACGATATAACCGATATCGAATACGGATTTTTAAGCGAAGAAGAGGAAAACGGTGAATCGGGCTATTGAAAAACGCCCGCGCGGTTTCGGGATCGACGCAAATCGGACCGATAAAATTCCGTTTGCCCGAAGAATTTGATCGAATCCGTTGCAAGACGGATTTTTTTATGCTATAATAATTCAGAAGATTTTGCGGGAGGTAGCCGTTTTTATTGACTAATTCAATAAAATAGAAGTAAAAAACGACCGTCCTTCCGACGGTTTCAATAAAATAAACACGTCCAATTCCCGCGGCAGGGAAGAAAATAAATTTTCCGGCAACGCAAAACAGCCGGAGATAAACGGCAGGGAAGCGCCGCTTACGTCCGCGAAAAAAGCCAATAAAATGTCGGGTTTTGCGAGGCTTGTGGTAAAGGTGGTAACGGTTATTGCCGCAGCGGTTATAGGCGTGGTAGAGGTGGAAAATCTTCTTCCCATCGATTATAACGTCGAACTTTTCGTAGAGGCGGGCGAAGATTACGTTTTTTACTACGCCGATTTAGGCGAATATACGCCCGAAAACGGCGAGATAACCGTTTCGGTTTACAACGATTTTACCAAGAGGGAGAAAAAATACGAAGGCGCTTACAGTTTCGCCGAAGATTTACCCGACGGCGAGCGGCTTGACGAAGATTATATCGAAGAAAACGTAAAAAAGCATTTTTACATCGACGGTTACGAGGAAAATCTCCGTTCGGGTATGAAATATACCATCGAGGTGCTGGACGGGCGCAAGACGATAGCAAAGGACACTTTCCGTACCGTTACAAAAACAGCGGAAGAGAATTACCCCATCAAACTTACGATAGAAGCGAGCGATAGCGGAGTGTTTTTCTCGGCGGATCTCGGCGATTACGCGAACGAAAACGATATTTTCTCCGTACTCGTTTATAAGGTAAGGGACGAATACGGCAGCGGCCCTTACGAAACCGAATGCCAAGTGATCACGGAAGGAGACGAACGCTTTATTCAAGGCGAAGTGTGGGATCTCGAACCCGGAACTTATTACGTTATAAACGTTTTCGACGGTGAAACGTGCGTAGCGGAAGAGTTCTTCACCACCGCGGAATATACCGATTACTACTCCGTGGAACTTTCCGTAAGCGCAACGGAAACGGGCGTTAGCTTCTCGGCGGATCTCGGCGATTACGTTCCCGCGGGCGAAACTTTGACCGTTACGGTTTACGATACTTTCGATTACGGGGTAGTGGCTTCGACGCAGGCGCGTTACGACAGGAACTTCGTATCCGGCTATATAGAAAATCTTACCCCCGATACCGAATATTATATGGATCTGAGCGACGGGGCGGAAGTAATTGCTTACGCCTACTTCACCACGGCGGAAGCGTTCGATATTTGCGTAACGCTGTCGGTTGCGGAAGACGGATCCGTGGTTTACGTTGAATCGGATCTGTATATGGTAACACCCGTTGCCGCGCAGTATTACGAGCCTTCTTCCGATTATCTCACCCTTGTGGTTTTGAACGGCGAACGAAAAGTTTGGGAAGATAAAGTTCCCGTTGAACGCGACGATTCTTCCAACCCGTACGTAACGGCGGAAATTTACGGTCTTGAACCGGATATAAATTACGACTTCAAACTGAAAGACGGTTACACGGTAATAGCGCTTGAAAGTTATACCGTACCGTTTACGAGTTTGTTCTATATGGAAATAAAACCGAAATACGACGGCGTTTTATACACCGCTTATCTCGATGACTACGAACCCGAAAATCCGTACCTTGTAACCGTTGTTTGCGATTATTACGGAAACGATTTGTACAGCGCCGAAAGTTACCCGTCGTTCAGCGAAGACGCCGGCTCGATATTCGAGGGAACGTTCGGTTCTCTCGAAAGCGAAACGCGGTATCTGATAAAGGTTTACGACGGCGAAACCCTCGTATTCAAAGAAGAATTTACCACTCCGCCGTATCTTTCGCTATCCGTAAGCGCGATGGAAAACGCAGTTTCTTTCTTCGTTGATCTGGGCGGATACTCGTACGAAAACGACACGTTCGACGTGTTCGTAAGCGACGGGTACGGCGAATCCTTCGTAACCGAGTGCGGCGCGGAAGAAACTTCCGACGGGAATTTTATATGGGGCGAACTTTCCGACCTTACGCCAAGCACCGATTACGCCATTGAAATTTACGACGGCAACACGCTTATCGCTTCCGGCAGTTTCCGCACCTTGCCGCACGTGGATCTGTCCTTCTCGGTTGAAGAAACGGGCGTAACCTTCTCGGCTTATCTCGGCGATTACTATCCCGAAACGCAGATGACCGCCACGATATACGAAGCGGCGGATTACAGCGAAGTTACCACCGTAGATCTCACGTTCAGCAACTATTCGGTTTACGGTTCGGCAAGCGGACTTTCGCCGGATACCGAGTATTATATGGAAGTAAATGACGGCGACGTGATTCTTGCGGCCGATTTCTTTACCACGCTTGAAATTTATAATATCAGCGTAGAACTCGTAGTCGAAGGCGGGCAAACGGCGTTTTTCAGCTCGGATATGTATGCGGGGAACTACCAGTATACGCCGTCCTCTACCACCCTTACCCTCGTAGTTATGCTCGGCGGAGAAAAGGTGCAAGAGATGGAAGTTGCGATAGAACGCGATTCGTCTGAAAACATATCCGTACAAGGCGAAATAACCGACCTTGAACCCGGCGAAACTTACGTTATAAAACTGAAAGACGGGCACACGGTAATAGCGCAAACGGAATTTTACGTTTTCTTTGAAAATCTGATAGACGCGTCGATAACGCCCGGATCTACGGACGTAACTATCATCGGCGAACTTATGAATTATCAACCCGAAAGTTCGTACTTCCTCGCCGTGATTTACGATATGAACGGCGAAGAGGTCGCGCAAATCACCACCGTTCCGCAGGCCTCGCCGACGGGGGTGTTGTTCAGCGGATATATAGATTCCGGACTTTATCCGGAAACGGAATACACCGTTAAAATTTACGATAACGATACGCTTATCTATCTCGAAACGTTCACCACAAGTGAAGCGTAAACGGGTAAGGCGTAAATAAATATCAATTAAAGCATAAGGATGAATGGTATGGAAAAGAAAAAATTCAACGTAGGCGCGTTTATAACGCTGCTTGTTCTCGTGGCGGCAACGGTTGTGATTTACGTATTCTCCGGCAAGATATTCGGCGAAGAATCCGTATTCAACAAAACGCTCGGCACTAATACGTTCGTAAACACGCTGTATAACAAAATACCGGCGCTGCTGAAAACGGTGCAGATAGTTGCTATCGCCTGGTTGCTGATATGGGGGTTCAGGGTAATACTCGTATCGCTGCTTTCAAAATCCAACCGCGGCGCAACCATCGCTAAACTCGTAAATAACTTCCTTAAATATCTTATCGCCATCATCGCGTTCTTAATGATACTTTCGGCGTGGGGCGTCGATACGAGAACGCTTGTGGCGAGCGCGGGGATATTGAGCCTTATCATAGGCCTCGGCGCGCAGAGCCTTATATCCGATATAATCGCCGGCATCTTCATCGTGTTCGAAGGCGAATTTCAGGTTGGCGATATAGTTATTATCGACGGCTGGCGCGGCACGGTTGATGAGATAGGCATCCGCTCCACCAAGGTGATAGACTGGCAGGGCAACATAAAAATAGTAAATAACAGCCAGATCTCCACCGTGATCAACCAGTCCAAAGAACTTTCCGTAACCACCTGCGAAGTGGCTATATGCTATCAGGAATCCATTCCCAAGGTAGAACTTATCATAAAGAACAACCTCGATAAGATAAAGGAAGCCATTCCCGAAATAGTTGAGGGGCCGTACTATAAAGGCGTAAACAGCCTTGCCGAATCCAGCGTGAACCTTCTGTTTATAGCCACCGTTAAAGAAAGCGATTACTACGTGGTGCAAAGGGCTTTGAACAGAGAAATAAAAATCATGTTCGACCGCAACGGAATAAGCATACCGTTCCCGCAGGTTACTATCAACCAGCCGGACAAACCTTCCGATCCCGTTTCCGAGCGCGACGAAAAGAATGCCCGCACCTTCAACGCCGAACAGCGCGAGATCTCCAAAACCATGGAAGATATGAATCTGTAATTTCGGGTTGTTATAATAACAGAATAACAGAAATTGCGCCCGCGGAGGTTTTTCAAAAACCGCCGCGGGCGCTTTTCATTCTTCACGTTCCGCAAGGAACGATTTATCATTCACGCGGCTTCAGCCGCAATTCATTTTCAATCAGATCGCCACGTCCCCGTCGCTGCAATGCACCGTACAATTCGACGGAACGATGTAGTTCCAATTACTTCCTTTAGATACGGCCTGCCATTGCGCTTTCGTTCCGTTATACGTTATACTTGTAAGGATCGAACAGTATTCGAACGCGGAATTGCCTATACTCGTAACGCCGTTGCCTATCGTCACGCTCGTAAGGCTCGAGCAGCTGAAGAACGCACCATAACCGATACTCGTAACGTCGTTGCCGATAGTTACGCGTTGAAGGCCCGTGCAGTATTCGAACGCGAAATTACCTATATCCGTAACGCCGTCGGGAATAATTATGCTCGTAAGATTCCTGCATAAATTGAACGCACCTTGCCCGATACTCTTAAGGCCGCTGCCTATCGCTACGCTCGAAAGGTTTGCGCAATTATAGAATGAAAAATTACCGATACTCTTAACGCTGTTACCTATATTTATACTTTTAAGGTTTGCGCAAGATTCAAACGCGCTGGTGGCGATACCCGTCACCGGATGATCGTTATAGGTTGACGTAATATATACGTCGGCATCGGTACCCGTATAGCCCGTAACCGTATATTCGCCGTCATTCAGCGAATACTGCAAGCCCGAAGTGGCCGTCGCATCTATCCATTTTGCAGTCAGCGTAATATTTTCGGTAACCACGTAACCGATAAACGACCATTTTTCTTCGCCGACGTACCAACCGATGAACTTTTTTTCGATTTTTACGGGATTTTGCGGAACGGGAACCTTTTCGCCGTGTTTTACCGTTACGTCGGGTATCTCGCCGCTGCCCGCCGTATCGAACTTAACGGTATGATATACCGCGGTAACTTCGGCGTCTTTGCCGGCGTCTCCTTTGTCGCCCTTATCGCCTTTCTCGCCTTGGATACCCTGTTCGCCCTGAGGCCCCTGTTCACCCTGAGGTCCTTGCAAGCCCGAAATATTCGCGATTTTTACCCATTCGCAATCGAGATATTTATAAACGTCGCTCGTGTCGGTATCGAGATACAGATCGCCTTCGGCGGCGTAAGAAACCTGCGGTTCTCCGTTGCCCGTAAACCATACGGTGCCGTTTTTGCCGTCGGCGCCGTCTTTTCCGTCCTTGCCGTTTTCGCCCCGGATGCCCTGTTCTCCTTGGTCGCCTTTATCGCCTTTTATGGTTTTCAGCCATTCTTCATAAGAAAGAGGAACGGAACCTGCTTCTTCCGCGTTGGCCACGTATCCTGCGTAAATTTCCGTTATTTTTTGTTCGTTTGTTTTTTCTTTATTCGGCAGGTCGCTGAATTGCGGTCCGAAAAACGAGCAACCGGCAAGAACGGTTAAGCAAGCCGCAAAGCACAGCAAGGTGATAAACAGTTTCTTTTTCATATTTAACTCCTTATAAAATAAAAATACCGCCCTATTAAATAAGGCGACACTTGCAAAGTTACCTTATTCGCATAGTTGCGACACTAATTCATTACCTAACAGCAGATTTTGAAAATGCAAAATAGGTACACTTTACCAAAAAACGTACTGCTGTTAATATTAAATTAGGCTGCAAGTATAGTTTATCAAACGACGGGGATAAATGTCAAACGATTTAACGCGCGGTACAAATAACGGGTTTTGCCGGGCAAGACGCCGCGTTTTCAGTTGATTATTGAAATTAAGTGTGTTATAATTACATAAAATAAAGTTATCGTGGGGTTTAATGTTCAATTTAGAAACTACGGTTGAAAAATCAAAGGCAAAATATATGAATCCCGTGGTTCTCGCGTATATAGGCGACGCGGTTTATTCCCTTTACACGAGGGAGAAACTGGCGCTTTTGAAGGACGCGAAGGTTTCGGAGATCCACCGCCTGGCGAACGAGGAAGTGCGCGCCGCCGCGCAGGCAGGCTTTGCCGAAAAGATATTGCCCGTTCTTACGGAAGAAGAAGCGGATATTTACCGCCGAGCGCGAAACGCAAAAAAAGGCACGCGCGCGAAAAGCGCCACCGTTGCCGAGTACAACAAGTCTACGGGGCTTGAAGCCCTGCTCGGTTATCTGTATATAACGGGCGAACACGAAAGATTGAATTTTTTACTTAATTTTAACGAGGAAGTATGAAAATAGAAGGCAGAAACGCCGTTTCGGAAGCGATAAAATCAGGCAAAACGATAGACCGCGTATTAGTAAAAAACGGAATGAGAGACGAACAGTCCCGCGCGCTCGTTTCCGCGATAAAGGCGGCGGGCGTAAAAGTGCATTTCGTTGATAAGGTTACCATCGACGGCGAAAGCGCCACCGGCAAACACCAGGGTTTTATAGCCTTCGTTACCGATTACCGTTATGCGGAAATGGAAGACCTTCTCTCCGCGCGAAAGGGCGCCGCGCCGTTTATAGTTGTGCTTGACGGGGTGGAAGATCCGCACAATCTCGGCAGCGTTATAAGGGTGTGCGAGTGCGCCGGGGCAAACGGGCTTATCATAGGCAAGCACCGTAGCGCCGCGGTGAACGAAACGGTGATGCGCATTTCCGAAGGAAGCGCAAATCACCTTAAAATAGCGCGCGTGGGCAATATAAACGCCGCCGTGGATTTTTTGAAAAAGAACGGCGTTTGGGTTTACGCGGTGGAACTCGGCGGCGAGGATATTTACAAAACCGATCTTACGGGGGCGCTCGCCCTGGTTATAGGCGGCGAAGATACGGGCGTAAACAGATTAACGCGCGAAAAATGCGATAAAACCGTAACTATCCCTATGATGGGTAAAGTGAATTCGCTGAACGCGTCGGTTGCGGCGGGCGTTGCCGTGTTCGAGGCGGTAAGACAAAGAAGATGAAAAGTTTGGAAGAGCTCGTAGCGCTTTACCGCGGGGGAGATTATTCCGCGGGCGACGAAATAATAGTAAGGTGCTCGTATATAGTAAGGAAAGTTTCGCGCAGATATTTTCTTATCGGCGCCGATACGGAAGACGTGTATCAGGAAGGTTTCATCGGCCTTCTGAAAGCGGTGCGGACCTACGATGAAAGTAAGGGCAGTTTTACCTATTATGCCTGCCTGTGCGTAAATTCCGCGGTTATCACCGCGGTCAGAAAATACGCGGGCAACAAAAACAAAGCGCTTAACGACGGGTTGCCTCTCTCCGCGCTGGAGGGAAGCGCCGCGTCGGAAAATCCGGAGGAGATATATATAGAAGGCGAAAACCGGCGCGAACTTCTTTCGGATATAGAAAGCGAACTTTCCGTTTTGGAACGGCAGATACTTTTGCTGTATCTCAAAGGGCTTTCCTATTCGGAAATAGAGCGCAAAACGGGCAAATCGTTCAAATCGGTGGATAACGCGCTGCAGCGCATAAGAAAAAAACTACGCGTATTACTTTGAAAAAAGGGGTATCGAATGGCTTATTTGGCATTGTACAGAAGGTTCCGCCCGCAGGGTTTCGAAGGGCTTATCGGGCAGGAACACGTAGTTAAAATTTTGAAAAACCAGATAAACGCGGGCAAGATAGGCCACGCGTATCTGTTTTGCGGGGCAAGGGGCACGGGTAAAACCACCGTGGCAAAAATTTTCGCCCGCGCCATAAACTGCACTCACCCGGTGAACGGCTCGCCCTGCGGGAAGTGCGAAGTTTGCGAAGGACTTAAAGATCCTTCCAATATGGATATTCTGGAAATGGACGCCGCTTCCAACAACGGGGTGGACGATATACGCGAAATGCGCGATAAAATACAGTATCCGCCGGTAGTGGGCAAGTATAAGGTATATATAGTGGACGAAGTTCACATGCTGTCGCCCGCGGCGTTCAACGCGCTTTTGAAAACTTTGGAAGAACCGCCCGCGCACGCCGTATTCATCTTTGCAACCACCGAAGTTCACAAAATACCGCAAACCATACTTTCACGCTGTATGCGGTTCGATTTCAGGCTTATACCGCAGCCGGAGCTTGCCGCGCTGGTAAGAAAAGTGTTTGACGAAACCGGTAAGGAATACGACGACGCTGCCGTTGACGCCATTGCCCGCGCCGGCGAGGGTAGCGCCCGCGATTCGCTTTCCATCGCGGATATGTGTTCGTCCTATTCGGCGGGGAAATTAACTTATTCCGACGTTCTTGACGTTCTCGGCGCAACCGACAAAACCAAGGTGCTTAACCTCGTTGAAAACATAATACTCGGCAACACCGGTTCCGCTCTTGAAACCATAAACGAACTCGCGATGCTCGGCAGAAATATGGGCGTTCTGGCAAACGATATCGCGCTTACTCTCAGGGATCTTATAGTATGCAACACCGCAGCCGACGCGAACTCCGTTCTCGGCCTTCCGAAAGAGCGGTTCGAAGAATATTCGCGCGTTGCCCGTAATTGCAGCGGTTACGCGCTGTTAAGGCTTACGGATATTTTCACATCGCTCGATAACGCCTTCCGCTATTCGTCCCACCCGAGAATAGTTCTGGAAACGGCGGTGGTAAGGGCGTGCCGTCCGGAAAGCGATTACGATATAGAAGCGCTTCTCTCCCGTATCGCGCGGCTTGAAAACGCGTTGGAAAACGGGGCTATAAGAGATGCAAAACCCGCAAAGTATATCAAAGAAGTGCCTCAAAACACGCAAAAACCGCAGGTTGAAGAACAAAACGTAACAGATAAAAATGATGAACCCGTAAAAAAAGCCGATCCGCCGGCATTTAACGAAGCGAATGAAACCGCGGCGAACGATACCGAAGAAGAGGACGATACGGGCGTTCTGCCGGATTTCGACCTGTTTTCCATTCCCCCCGAAGAGCCGCAGGCGTTCACCGGCTTTTTGCGGGAAGAGGGCGTTGCGCCGGTTAAAAAGCAGCCCGTAAAGGAAAACGTTCCGCCCGCAAAAGTTTGGGGAAACGTGCTTAAAACGCTCAGAAACAACGGTAACGCCGTACTTTGGACGGTCTGTCAGGACGTTTCCGCCCGCGCCGAAAACGGCGTTCTCACCCTAACGGTTTCAAGCGGCGGCGAATACGATATGTTCACGCGTGAAGAACATATAAAAACTCTTACGGATGCGGCGAATCTTTTCGGCGATTACGTTGTGAAGGTGGTAAAATCGACCGGCGACAATGCCGCCGAAAATTTTGAAAAAGATATTCGGTATATGAAGCAAACGTTCGGCGAGGACGTTGTAAAAATTATAAAAAATAATTGATAACATCTGATTCAGGAGGTTTTTATGGCAGGATACAAAGGCTACGGCGGAGGCTACGGCGGCGGAAATCAAATGCAGCAACTTATGAAACAGGCGCAGAAAATGCAGGAGCAGATGGCCAAAGCGCAGGAAGAACTGGAAGCGGCGGAACTTGACGGAACCGCCGGCGGCGGAATGGTAAAGGTAACCGTAAACGGAAAGAAAACCGTTCTCGGCATATCCATAAATCCCGCGGCGGTTGATCCGGACGACGTGGAAATGCTTGAAGACCTTATCGTCGCCGCGCTGAACGATGCATATGCGAAAGCGGAAAAACTTTACGAGGAAAAAATGGGCGCTTTCGGAAGCGTCGGGGGAATGTTCTGATATATGAAAGTCTTTATAGAACCCATAGGCAGGCTTATCAACGAGTTCACCAAACTTCCGGGCGTAGGCGCGAAAACGGCGCAGCGTTACGCGTATAAGATCGTAAATATGCCCGAGGCCGAAGTGGCGGAATTTGCCGAGGCTTTGCTGCGCGCCAAAAAGGACGTTCACTATTGCCGTATATGCGGAAACTTTACCGAAGCCGACGTGTGCGACGTGTGCAAAACCCGCGATAAAAGCGTTATTTTAGTAGTCAAAGAACCTAAGGACGTTATCGCTTTGGAAAAAATACACGAGTATAAGGGCGTTTACCACGTTCTTCACGGCACCATTTCGCCGATGGATAACGTAGGCCCCAACGATATAAGGATAAAGGAATTATTATCCCGTATAGCGGAAGGCGGCGTTGAGGAGGTTATAATGGCAACCAATCCCGACGTTGAGGGGGAAGCCACCGCCATGTATATTTCGTCGCTTATAAAGCCGCTGGGCATAAAGGTAACGCGCCTTGCCCACGGTATTCCCCTAGGTTCCGACATAGAGTATACCGACGAGATGACGCTTGCCCGCGCCCTTGCCGACAGAAAGACGTTATAACGCCGTAAAAGGCCTTTTTCACGCATTAGCGGCGCATAATTAAAAAATAAATTTTTTGCGGATACGGAAACGTGTCCGTTTTTTATTGCGGAAAAGCATTAAAATTCAGCGCGCGGAATATATTATTTTAAGAAAAAAAAGGCGGAAAAAGGTTTTCGGCAAAATTTGCCGTTTTACGATAAATTACGTCGGAAAATTCCCGCCTGAAAGGAGTATTATTTTGTGGAAAAACACCGTTGCGGTATTTATCGGAAAAAGATCGGCAATATTTTTGCTTGCGCTTATCTTTTCGGCGGCGGCGTGCGTAACGCTTAAAAAAACGGGCGCGTACGCCGTGTATTACAACGTTTCTTTACGCAAACTTCCCGTATATTCGGTTGAGAGGGAAGATAAGAAGATAGCGATATCTTTCGATTGCGCGTGGGGGGCGGAAAAAACGGACGAACTGTTGCGCGTAACGAAAGAATACGGCGTGAAGTGCACGTTTTTCGTTACGCAGTTCTGGGCTGAAAAATACCCCGGTTACGTTGAAAAGATACGTTCCGCCGGCCACGATATAGGCACGCACGGCGCCACCCATTCGTATATGAGCAAACTGTCGGAAGATAAGATAGTAAACGAACTTGAAACTTCTTGCGCGGCGATAGAAAAAATTACGGGCGAAAAGGTGATTCTCTTCCGCCCGCCCTACGGCGATTATAACGACAGACTGATAAAAACCTGCGAAAAAGGCGGTTTGTACGCTATCCAGTGGGACGTTGACAGCCTTGATTGGAAAAACGTTTCCGCGCGTGATATAGCTTCGCGCGTAATAAGCCGCGTTAAAAGCGGATCGATAATACTTTGCCACAACAACGCCGAAAACACGCCCGAAGCCCTGCCCGAAATTTTCGCCAATCTTCAGGGGCGCGGGTATGAATTCGTTAAAATATCGGAACTTATTTACATGGAAAATTACACGGTAGACGCTGACGGAAGACAGCGTCCGGCCGAAAAAACGTAAAACTTAGGAGGATAAAATGGACTACGTAAACGAAAAGAACAACAAAGTGTACCTTAACGGACAAATCGTGTCGCCTGCGGTCTACTCGCACGAGGTGTACGGGGAAGGTTTTTACGAATTCAACGTAAGCGTCAACAGGCTTTCCGGCCAGGCGGACGTACTGCCCGTAACCGTAAGCGAAAGGCTTGTTGAAGAGGGCGGGCTTGACGTAGGCGCGAAGATAACCGCGCTGGGCCAATTCCGCAGTTACAATAAAATAGCGGAAGGAAAAAGCAAACTTATGCTAACGGTTTTCGTGCGGGAACTGCTTGCTGAACCGCTTTCCGTAAGCCCGAACAGCGTGGTGCTTTCCGGTTATATCTGTAAGCCGCCCGTTTACAGAACAACGCCGTTTAACCGCGAAATAGCGGACTTATTGATCGCGGTAAACCGCGCCTACAACAAGAGCGATTACATACCCGCAATCGCTTGGGGCAGAAACGCGCGCTTCGTAAAAAACCTTTCCGTGGGTGAAAAAATAGCGGTGTGCGGGAGGATACAGAGCAGGGAATACCAAAAAAGGATATCCGAAACTGAAGTGAAAACGATGGTTGCGTACGAGGTTTCCGTTTCCAAACTCGCCGCGTACGACAACGCCGAAACTTTCGATACGGAAGCCGAATTTTACAAGGATACCCGCGTTCAGCCGTTCGAAACGGTGTAAACCCGCGTTTTTGCTTTTTTTACGGCGCAAAAGAGTTATCGGGCATATTTTTGAATACGCATTGTTTTTCATTGACAATATATACTCTTTATGTTAGACTGTATTCGTGTACGTTAAATCGTATTCGTTAAACGCGGATACTTAAAAGGAGGGTATATAAATGAGTTTCAAAAAGGAAGTAAAAAACTTTTGCTTCAAACCCGCAACTATAATTGCTATGTGCGCGGTAGGCGTTCTTGCCGTAATTTACGCAATAGTTACGGGTACCACCACTAACGTAAGCCACGCGCGTAACTGGTTCTGGGCGCTTGCGGGGGTTCTGTGTCTCGGCGAAGGAATCGTTCTGTACGTTCACAGCCTCGTTGCAAGTTCAAGCAAGATACTGAGAATACTCAGCGTTGCGGCTATAGGCCTGGGAACGTTCTGGCTGTTTATGGACGTTATCTTTAACGGCGGGCTGGACGGAAATACGAGATTCGGCGGCTGGTGGCCGGGCCTGATAATCGGCGCGGTAGTGGCGGCGGCGTGTCTGTTTATCCCCATGTTCGTGAAAAAGAAGGGAGAATAAAATTAACGTTAAAGGTCAAAAGCCCCGTAAACGCGTGTTTTACGGGGCTTTTATCTGAAAAGAATAAGTTTACCGCCGCTTTTAAGGAAAATGCGTATGGATAAAAAACGGATAAGAGAAAATTACGAAAACGTCGACTATCTTGACGAAAACGGAAAAGTTCGCACGAAGGTGATTTACAGGGGCGCCTATTACGCCCCCGCGGATCCCGCGGCGATAAAGCCGTTCCGCGCGGTATTTGCCGCGGCGGCGTTTCTGCTTGCCGTTTTTTACGTTGTTCCGCTGCTTTTCGATTCTCCCTCGCTGAGAGCGGTATATTTCGTTCTGCCTTACGTAGGGCAGGTGTTTCCCGTTTTTTTTCTGTGCCTTTCCGCTTTCGGCGCGGCGTTCAGAAAGCCGCCCTACAGGGAGGAAACCAAACGCGGTATTACCGATACGCCGCGAAAATGGTGTTTTGCGGGTAACGTTTTATCCCTCGTTTCCATGGGCGGGTACGTTGCGGCGCAGATAATCAACGGTTTCGATTACGCGTCTTTGCTCTCTTTCGTTTGCGCGGCGGCGTGCTTTTCATTATATATAATAATACGAAAAACGGCCGGATCCCTTAAATTGGTAAAAACGGAATAAAAACGTAGCGTTGCCGCCGTAGAACGTAAAACGGCGTTTTCTTATACAACTGTATGTGTATCGCGTACACATCTTCTTTTTTGTACAAGTTTTGCTATTATATCGAAAAACGCTTTACACGAAACGGTTTAGTTGATATAATGGGAAAAAATTTCAATAAAATTTTATTTATTTTCGTAAATTCGTTTTCTTAGGGGAAACAACTTAATTACCGAATATCCGCGGAATTTTACGTTTTGCGGAAAAAGTGAAACGTGCATGCACGTTTCTTGCGTAAAAACGCAAGAAACGGACGGCTTTTCATTACTCTGAAATATACGTTCCGCGCTTCTTGCGGGCGCTATATAAATTTTAGAACGAATAATTTTTTAGGAGGTAAAAAAATGAAAACAAGGATCTCGAAATGGCTCCGCATATTCGTAGTATCGGTTCTTTCCGCTACGTTCGCTCTGGTAGCCGCTTCCTGCGGCGGCGGCACGGATAACGGCGAAAAAAAGAACGATACCCTGGTAGTTGCGTACGCTAATTTCTCGAACAAGTTTTCGCCGTATTTCGCTACCACCGCGTACGACGTTGACGTTTATACTTTAACGCAGGTAAGCTTACTTGCGGGCGACAGGGGCGGCAACGTGGTATATAAAGGCATCGAAGGCGAAACGATCCCCTACAACGGAACGGACTATACTTATTACGGTCTGGGCGATCTTACCGTTACGCAGAATAACGACGGTTCCGTTTATTACGACGTAACTATAAGGAGCGGCGATAAGCAGGTTTATTTCAGCGACGGTAAGCCCCTTACCATTAAGGACGTAGTATTCTCGATGTACGCTTACAGCGACGTTGATTACGACGGATCCACCACGTTCTATTCGCTGCCCATCAAGGGTATGAACGAATGGAGAACTAACCTTTCCACCGCGGTTTACGATAAGTGGGCGGGCGTAGCCGGCGCGATAAAGAACGTGATCGTCGATCAAGAATCGTACGAATACGTTGCGGGCGAAGGCTATTCCGAAGAACAGTTCAATTCCTTTGCGAATTCGGTAAACGACCTCGGCTGGTACGAGCTGGCCAACGATATAATCGGTTACTGCGCCCTCAATTACGCAAGTTATCTTTCCGTTGTAAACAACAACGAAGTGGCCCTCGGTATGTACGTATGGGGCTTCGGCGATTATGACGACGAAGATAATTTCGTTGACCTTGCCGGCGATTCCTTCACCCTCGAAGGCGACGACGTTCCTTCCGTTGAAGATTACGTAAAGAGCCTTAAAGCGGGTTACGACGGCAATTTCTTCGACGCGGTAGGCGTAGAAGCCGCCAACGGCGATCTTGAAAGTTATATCGACGCCGTTGCCGAGGATTGGATAGCTACGAGCGGTCGTGACGAAATGGGCGACGCTAACGTAAACAGCATTTCCGGTATAACGTACAACGAGGCGAATCAATCCGTAAGGATCGAAACCACCAAGTTCGACGCGGTTACCGTTTACCAACTTACTCTTTCCGTAACGCCTATGCACTATTACGGCGATACCCGGCTTTGGGATCCCGCTAACGGTTCCTACGGCTTCACGAGGGGTAATCTTGATTCGATACGCGAAAAGACCACTAAACCTTTGGGCGCAGGCCCCTACAAGTTCGTGGACTATAAAGGCGGCATAGTTTCATTTGAAGCCAACGCCAAGTACTGGGAAGGCGAACCCAAAACCAAGTACCTGAAATTAAAAGAATACAGCGCTGATTCCGATAAATTCCCCGCCCTCGTCGCGGGAGATATCGATATCGCCACTCCTTCCATCAACAAAACCGTTTGCGACGCCATCAAGAAAATCAACAAGAACGGCGAACTTTCCCTCGCGGGGGATTTCGTTGCCACCGACCTTGTGGACTATAACGGCTACGGCTACATCGGCATCGACGCCAACCGCGTAAGCGTGGGCAACAAGGCTTCCGAAGCCTCCAAGAATCTCCGCAAAGCGTTCGCAACGTTGTTCGCGGCTTACAGAGAGTATACGGTAAACTCCTATTACGAAGACCGCGCGTCCGTAATAGAATATCCTATCTCCAACGCGTCCTGGGCGGCTCCGCAGCCTGCCGACAACGGTTACGCCATAGCGTTCTCCAAGGACGTTAACGGAAACGATATTTATTCTCCCGACGATAAAGACGCCGAAAAATGGGCTGCCGCAAAAGACGCGGCGGTAGGCTACTTTAAAGCCGCCGGCTACACTTACGACGAAAACACCGATAAGTTCACGGCCGCACCCGAGGGCGCGAAACTCGAATACGAAGTTACCATACCCGGCGACGGCGTAGGCGATCACCCGACTTTTGCTCTTCTCGTTAAAGTGAAAGAGGTTCTTGAAACCGTAGGCATTTCGCTTATCATCAACGATCCGTCCGATTCCAACGAGCTGTGGAACGGCCTGGACGCCGGCACGATAGATATGTGGGTAGCTGCTTGGGGCGGCGCGGCCGATCCCGATATGTATCAGGTTTATCACTCCGACGACCTGACTAAATCCAACCACTATCACATTGCGGATAGCCAACTTGACGAACTTATAATGCAGGCTCGCTCGAGCTCCGATAAGGTTTACAGAAAAGGCGTTTACAAACAGTGCCTCGATATAATTCTCGACTGGGCTGTTGAAATTCCCGTTTACCAGAGAAAGGATTGCACCATTTATTCGCCCGTAAGAGTGAATATGGATTCCATCACTAAAGATACCACTCCTTACTGGTCGTATCTTGCCGAAATCCATCTCGTTGAAATGAATTAAGCGCAAAACCTCTAAACTTATCTTAACGACAGGCAGGGCGGCTGGTTTCGCCCCGCCTGCTCGTATTTTTTATAATTATAAATTATAAAGCGGATGGGGGGAATCGCCGGTTTTACGGCGATTCCCGAATGCTGTTTTTTTGAAGTAAGAAAATTACGCGCGGTTTTCCCCGCGCGCCGCAATATATTAACTTGAAGGAAAAAGTTATGTTGAAATATATTTTGAAAAGGGTGATTATAAGCGTATTCATACTGCTTTTCGTTATGCTTTGTATTTACGCGCTTATGTACGCTCTTCCCAAAGGTTACGTTGAAACGCGGGCAAGAGAACTTGCCACGAAGCCCGGGAATATAAAAACGTATGAAGAACTGGTAACCGAAATGAAGGCGCGTTACGGGCTAAACAGAGGTATAATAGGCGGCTTTTTCGTATATCTCAGCCATTTCGTGCGCGGAGATTTCGGCGACAGTTGGTATTATACCATTCCCGTTACCGAGGAATTCAACAAAGTTATATGGAACAGTTTCCTTCTCGGCGTGGTCTCTTTCGTCGCGGAAATATTGATAGCCATACCGCTGGGCGTTATCGCCGCGAGAAAGCAGTATTCCAAAACCGATTACACGGTCACGGTGGTGTCGCTCATAGGTATTTCGCTGCCTACTTTCTTCACCGCTTCTCTTCTCAAATTGATTTTTGCCGTAAATCTCGGCTGGTTCGAAGTAAGCGGAATGCACAACGGCAGATACACGCCCGGCGTAACCCCGCCCGCCGTATATTTCTGGGACGGAGTGGCGCATTTCGTTCTTCCCGCATTAACGCTTATAATCGTAAGCATCGGCGGACTTATGAGATATACGCGCACCAATATGCTTGAAGTGCTCAACGCCGATTACATACGCACCGCCCGCGCCAAAGGCGTGCCCGAAAACAAAGTTATAAACAAACACGCTTTCAGAAACACGATGATACCGCTGGTTACCATGCTCGGCGGTTCCCTGCCGGGGCTTTTTGCCGGCGCGCTGATCACCGAAACGCTGTTTTCCATAGAGGGCATAGGCTACTCGGCTTATTACGCAATGGTGGGCGGCGATATACCGTTTACCATGTTCTACCTTACGTTTATGGCAATATTAACGCTTCTCGGCAACCTTATGTCGGACGTGTGCTACGCTCTCGTCGATCCGAGAGTGCGCCTTGAATAGGAGGCTGTTATGGAAGATAAGAGAATAAAAAGCATACAGGAACTTTCGGAAAACGGCGCGGAAATTCAGGAAGAGGAAATAATAAACGAAGAATCTTCCGTTTGCGCCGCGGGAACAACGCCCGCGGAAGCGGAAATAACGCCCGCGGACGGAGAAGAACAAAAGCTGGACGACGCGCGCAGGGTAAAATACCTTTCGCCCACCGCCCTCGTTTTCAAGCGTTTTTTCAGAAACAAACTTGCGGTAACGGGCATAATCATACTTGCCGTGCTGTTTGCGTTCTGTTTTCTCGGCTCGGCTATTTACCCGTACAGAGAAGCCGACGTTTTTATGACGATACGCGAAATAGAGTTCGATTATTCCTTTGCGAAGATAAACGAAGATTACAATAACGTATATTCCGAAAACAGCAAAACGGGCGCCGTTATACGCACTATGACCAACAGTTACATAAAAAACGATATGCAGCCCTACGGTCTTACGGAGTTCGGGGTAACCGATCCCTCTTCGGATAAACGTTACGTTATAAGAAAATTGAACGATAATATATATACCGTGAATTTCGAGGATTTTGACGATATATTATCTTATAAAACGGAAGAGGCGGTAGGCTCGTACACGGCGCGCGGAAGCCGGTTTATAGTGGGCAGCGGCGTTTCCGAAGAATTGAAGAACGCTCTCACTCAGGCCTTTGAAGACGCCGGGGGCGACGTTTTAGCCGTATCCGTAACCCTTAACGGCAACGTTTATACTTTAAGCGACGGAAAAATCGTTTGCGCCTACGGCGAGCCCGTTACGGTACTGCGTACCGACGACGTTACCGACGAACTTTTCGAAGCCGCCGTATCCGCCGCGGAAGGCGATTTTTCACACGGCGGCGCCGATTATAAAAAGGCGGTTTCTTCGGGGCTGGTAACCGTCAGCACCGAAAAATCATACGTGGATACCGTCGCCACCAGTTACGTTTTCGACAGGTACGATCTGAACGACGTATTAACCGATAATTTCCGCTTCAACGCGCTTATCGCCATAGGCCTTGGGAACGCGGATTTTGTTTCCGACTCGCACGCGTACGGAATTTATTCGGAAGGCGAAAATACGGTGATAACCTGCGAAAAAGGCGGCAAAACGGTGCCTTACGCCGAACCCACGGTTTATTCGGTGCGCCGTTACAGCGGGCAGGACACCATATCCGTAGCCACCAAAAAGGCAATGAGCGCGATTATGATGGAAATGAAGGAAGAAGGCCTTGTTTCGGCGAAAAGAACCATAAAGATGGAAGCCCTTGACGAGGACGGTAACTACGTTCTCGACGAAGACGGAGAAATAGTTTTCGACGATGAGGAGTTTTCCGTAAAATCCGAAAACAAGGGAATGGGGCAGCAGTTCGTTTTCAGAAATATGCAGGAAAAGCAGGTTGCCGATATTTTCGCGGCGCCTTCGTCGGAGCACGTGCTCGGGCTTGACGGCAACGCGATGGACGTTCTCGCCCGTATAATGTACGGCGGCAGGGTGTCGCTTCTGATAGGCTTCATAGTGGTGTTCATAGAGATAATTCTCGGCACCATAATGGGCGGTATATCCGGCTATTTCGGCAAGGCGGTGGATAATATCATAATGAGGATTGTAGACGTGTTCTATTGTATCCCCACCATGCCCATACTTATTATTCTCGGCGCGGTGTTCGACCAGATGCGCCTTCCCAACGTAGAGAGGGTAATATGGATGATGGCGGTGCTCGGCTTCCTCGGCTGGCCGGGAATAGCAAGGCTCGTAAGGGGGCAGATACTGTCGCTGAGAGAGCAGGATTTCATGATCGCGGCGGAAGCTTCGGGCCTTACCAGCAGGCGGAAAATATTCAGGCATCTCATTCCCAACGTAATACCGCAACTTATCGTTCAGGCCACAATGGGGCTCGGCGGCGTTATAATAACGGAATCCACGCTGTCGTTCCTCGGTCTCGGCGTAAAATTCCCCATGGCAACCTGGGGGCAGATCATAAACTCGGTCAGTTCGCTTTCCGAAATGACCAAATACACTTACATCTGGATACCGGTGGGCAGTCTGATATGTCTTGCGGTAATAGCGTTCAACTTCGTGGGCGACGGTCTGCGCGACGCTTTCGATCCGAAAATGAACAGATAGCCGTGGAGGTGTGCCGTGAAGTTATTCGATAAACTTAAAAAGAAGCGCGAAACTTCTAAAACGAATTATATATCTTACAGGGAATCTTCGAGAATATCGAGGGAAAACAGAAAAATCACTTCCGCTATGGAAAAGGAGCGGAAGAGAAAAAACGTGCCCGAAAGCGAATACCTTACCGTGATGCGCGATCCCGGGAATATCGTGGAGTTTGACGACGTTCACACCTATTTTTTCACCAGCGTGGGAACGGTAAAGGCGGTAGACGGCGTTTCGTTCGACGTACCCTTCGGCAAAACGGTGGGAATAGTAGGCGAGAGCGGCTGCGGAAAATCGGTTACCAGTTTATCTCTTATGCAGCTTGTTCAACGCCCGCTCGGGCAGACGGTAAAGGGAGAAATAAGGTTCAACGCCGGCGATAAGGCGTATAACGTGGCCAAAACACCCGCTTACGTAATGCAGGAGATACGCGGCAACAAAATGAGCATGATCTTTCAGGAACCGATGACCAGCCTTAACCCCATTTTCAGAATAGGCGACCAGATAAAGGAAGTTCTGGAACTTCACGTAAAGGGTAACACGAAAGAACAGAACAGGGCGCGCACCATAGAACTTCTCGAAATGGTGGGAATAGCCAACGGCGAAGGCGTATATAAAATGTATCCGCACGAGCTTTCCGGCGGAATGCGCCAGCGCGTTATGATAGCTATCGCGCTTGCGTGCAATCCGCGCCTGATCATTGCCGACGAACCCACCACCGCGCTTGACGTTACCATTCAGGCGCAGATTTTAGGTTTGCTTAAAAACATAAAGGAAAAAACGAACAGCAGTATAATGCTAATCACGCACGACCTGGGCGTAATTGCCGAAATGGCGGATTACGTTGTGGTAATGTATTCGGGCAGGGTGATAGAAAAGGGCTCCGTTTACGATATTTTCAAAAACCCGCGCCATCCGTACACGATAGGGCTTATGAAGTCCAAACCGGTGGTGGGGCAGAATATCGACAGGTTGTACAATATCCCCGGAAGCGTTCCGAATCCCATAAATATGCCCGATTACTGCTATTTCAGAGACAGGTGCGATATGAGAAGCGAAAAATGCAACGGAGAATATCCCGCCTTTATACGCGTAGGCAAAGATCATTACGTAAGCTGCTACAACTGCACGGGGGAAGAGCGAAATGGAAATTGAAAACACTATTGAAAAAAACGGCGTGATCCCCGCCGCGCACGATGAAGCAAATCTTCTGGAAGTGAGGGATCTGAAACAATATTTCCCTATAAAATCGGGATTTTTCAAAAGAACGGTAGGCTACGTAAAAGCGGTTGACGGCATTTCGTTCAGCATAAAACGCGGCACCACCATGGGGCTTGTGGGGGAGAGCGGCTGCGGGAAAACCACTACGGGCAGAACTATTCTCCGCCTGTATAACAAAACGGCGGGGCAGGTGCTGTTCGGCGGAAGGGACATATTCGCCATGAACAGAACCGAACTGAGAAAATTCCGCCCGAAAGCGCAGATAGTTTTTCAGGATCCCTATTCAAGCCTTTCTCCGCGCCTTCCCGTAGAGGAAATAATAGGCGAGGCGGTGAGAACGCACGGGATCGTTCCCAAAGAACGCTACGGAGATTATATCACCAAAATAATGGAAGACTGCGGACTTCCCGAATACTATAAAGAACGCTACCCGCACGAGTTTTCCGGCGGACAGCGGCAACGCATCTGTATAGCAAGGGCGCTTGCGCTAAATCCCGAATTTATCGTGTGCGACGAACCCGTTTCCGCGCTGGACGTATCCATTCAGGCGCAGATAATAAACCTTTTCAAAGATCTGCAAAGCGAATACGGGCTCACTTATCTGTTCATTTCGCACGATCTTTCGGTGGTGGAACATATTTCCGATACCGTAGGCGTGATGTACCTGGGCGATCTCGTGGAATATGCGCCCACCGATAAGTTGTTCTCCGATCCCCGCCACCCTTACACTAAAGCGCTTTTCAGCGCGATTCCCGTGCCCGATCCGGAGTACCGCATGAACAGAATAATTCTCGAAGGCGCCATACCTTCGCCGGCAAATCCGCCGCAGGGTTGTAAATTTCACACGCGTTGCAGCGAATGTAAGGAAATTTGCAAAACCGTTGCGCCGCCCACCGTACAGCTCGGCGGCGACCATTACGTGAAATGCCATTTATATACGGATGAAAAAGGATAAAAGAAAAAAGGAAAAATTCATAGACGACGGACGCGTTATCGCGCCCATGAACGTTGACGGAATGCCCTGGTACGACCGCCGCAAAATCAAAACCGGCGAAAATTACGGTGAAAACGACGAAAGCGGCGAAGAGGAGCGGTCGGATTACGCGTCGCTTTCCCCCGAGGGAAAAAAGGCGTACAGAAGGGAAACGCGCAGGATAATCCGCGGCGTGCTTCTTTACGCGCTGCCTTTCGTTTTAGCGTTCGTGGCGGTATTCGCCGCGCTGATATTCTTTTTAACGCTCGTATGGAAGTAGCCCGCGGCGCAATTCAGCCGCCTGCAAAATGCGCTTAAAACGCTTTAAGCGTTACTGAAAATTTTAGTAAAATCACGGTAAAGTCGCGTAAGGTAACGGTCTTGCGCGGCTTTTTCACGGTCCGAACGGCGCTTTCGGCGGCGCGCGGGGCGCGTAAAAAACGGACGCGGTATTTGCCGCGGCGGGATTTCCGATTCATAAAATTCGCAAAAATTTCCGTAAAGCGTTTGGAATTTGACGATAAGTCTGTTATAATGTATTAGGTGGATTTCGGTTTTGCCGTTTCCGCGTCGGGCGCGCCCGTTAAAATAAGGCGGGCGCGGCTTTAAGAAGTTTTAAGGAGTAAGTCGAATGAAGAAGATCGCTGTTCTTACAAGCGGGGGAGACGCGCCCGGCATGAACGCCGCCCTTCGCGCGGTGGTGCGTTACGCCCTTTACAAGGGGCTTGACGTGTACGGCGTTGAAAAGGGCTATTCGGGCCTTATAAACGGAAACATCAGCCGTTACAATTCGCGTTCCGTTTCGGATATAATCAATCGCGGCGGCACGATTCTCAAAACTTCGCGGTGCCCCGAATTCAGAACGGAAGAAGGGCGCAGATCGGCTTACGAAACGCTTTCCGCCTACGGAATAACCGGCCTTGTGGTAATCGGGGGAGACGGATCCTTCCGCGGCGCGAAGGACTTTTCAAGCGAGTTTGACGTAAAGGTGGCGGGCATACCTGGCACCATCGATAACGACCTGAATTATACGGATTACACGCTCGGTTTCGATACCGCGGTGAACACCGCCGTAAGCGCTATAAACAACCTGCGCGACACTATGGGCTCGCACGACCGCGTAAGTATGTTAGAAGTGATGGGGCGCGGCTGCGGCGACATTGCCCTTTACGCCGGAATAGCCGGTGGCGCCGAATACGTTATTATTCCCGAAGTGCCTTTCGATCTCGACGCGATCTGCCGCGATATTAAGTCCAGCCAGAAACGCGGAAAAACTTCAAATATGATAATTCTTGCCGAGGGCGCGGGCGATAAGGAAGAAATAGTGGCCCAAATCAAAGAAAAAACGGGCGTAAGCGTTAAAACCACCACGCTCGGGCACATTCAGCGTGGCGGCTCGCCCACTATGTTCGATCGCGTTCTCGCCGCGCGTATGGCGGTAAAAGCGGTGGATACGCTATGTTCGGAGGCTGAATCGTCACTTATAGGCATACGCCGTAACGAAATAACCGCCGATCCGATAGAAACGGCGCTTTCAATGCCCAAACGGTTCAACGAGGAATTGTATTCCATAGCGCATATTCTGTCGCTGTGAAAGATATTTGCCTTGCGGCAAATGCGATATACTCGCTTTGCTCGTGCGATATACCTCGTTCCTCGCGTGCGATATATTTCCTGCGGAAATGTTGAGGATTCGGGTTATTATATAAAATAATGACGTACATTCCACAACGTTCGCGTTAAGCGAACATATCGCGTCGTAGACATATCGCATTGCGTAAGCAACATTCGATAATACAATAAAATAATTTATCACAGGAGATATAAATTTATGAAGAATTTGAAAGGCGCGTGTATATTCGCGCAGTCGGGCGGGCCTACGTCCGTTATCAACGCAAGTGCCGCAGGAGTATTTACCGAGGCGCTTTCGCAGAAAAACATAACCGCCGTTTACGGCGCCGCCCACGGCATCAAAGGCATTCTCACCGAGAATTTTTACGATATCGGCAAAGAGGATAAGGAAGAGATAGAACTTCTGAAATACACTCCGTCGTCGGCTCTCGGTTCGGTACGCTACAAGCTGAAGGACGCTTCCGTTGACGATACCGACTATAAAAAACTGCTTGAAGTTTTCAAAAAATACAACATACGTTATTTCTTCTATAACGGCGGCAACGACAGTATGGATACCTGCAACAAGATATCCAAATATATGGCTACTTCCGGTTGGGAATGCAACGTTATAGGCGTTCCGAAAACCATTGATAACGACCTTTACGGTACCGATCACTGCCCCGGTTACGGCAGCGCCGCAAAATACGTAGCCACAACCGTTATGGAAGTCAATCTCGATGCGAAAGTTTACGATACCGGCATGGTATGTATAATAGAGGTTATGGGCAGAAACGCAGGCTGGCTTACCGCTTCGGCGGCTCTCGCCGGGTATAAGGGACTCGGCGCCGACCTCATCTACTTGCCCGAGGTTCCTTTCGATATGGATAAGTTCGTGGCAGACGTGCAAAACGTTTGCGCAAAGAACAACAACAAGTGCATCGCCGTAGTATCCGAAGGCATAAAATTTGCCGACGGAAAGTACGTGGGCGAATTCAAAGCTTCTAAAACCGACCTGTTCGGCCACGCCCAGCTCGGCGGCGTGTGCAACGTTCTCGCTTCGGTAATAAAGGAAAAAACGGGGCTTAAAGTGCGCGGTATAGAGTTCAGCCTCATGCAGAGATGCGCCGCACACCTCGCTTCCAAAACGGATATCGAAGAAACTTTCCGCGCCGGCCGCGAAGCCGTGAAAGCCGCCGTGTCCGGCGAGACCGACAAGATGGTATGCTACGCCCGTAAGGACGGCGATAAGTACGAAATAGAATATAAACTTCTGCCGCTCGAACTCGCCGCCAACACCGAAAAGCAGGTTCCGAAAGAATGGATCACCGCCGACGGTACCGGCCTTACCGAAGATTTCGTAAATTACGCTTTGCCTCTCATTCAGGGCGACGCAAAAGCGCCCCTCGTAGACGGGCTTCCCAAATTCGCAAAACTTAAAAAAGTTCTCGTAGCCAAATAAACTTTTTTATAACGGCTTTTCCTGCGTGCGCCGCGGTTTTTATAAGGTAAAACCGCGGCGCTTTTACTTAAAAACACAAGTTGTGTAAAAGTATAAACGGCTCAAAACGCGTAAAAACCGCTCAAAAAAACGCGTAGCGGTTACCTTTCAGAAGAAGATCATGGACGATTCATACGGAAAGATCATTTCAGAATTTCGCCTCGGCGAAAGAATAATAAACGGCGCGGTCAAAGGCGTAAGAACGGTGTTTCCATACCCGAACGGGCTGGCGGCTACGTT
>JAGCZN010000188.1 GCA_017959995.1 Clostridia bacterium | reverse complement strand
TTCATTTTATCCTTCGCGCCGTTGTGTGGCGGACGAGAACGGCGCACAATATTTTGAAAAATTTTTTTTGAATATAAATACGCTTGATTTTTTTTATTATTTATATTACAATCTTCATCTATAATAATATAATATTCGCAATAAAAAATCAACTTGTTTTAACTACGGGGATAAAATGTCTTTCTGCAGTTTTTCAAAAGAATACAACTCGTCGTCTTTTACGAGCGTGGAAAACGTGTTTCTTTACGCTTACCTTCCTTCCGCGGGCGAAAACGCCGTGAAGGTTTATCTGTACGGACTGTACCTTTGCCAGAACGCCGCCGATTATACGCCGGCGGAAATGTCGGCCGCGCTGAATATCGACGGGAAAGAAATACTCGATTGTTACCGCTATTGGGAAGAATTCGGGCTGGTGGATATCGTATCCGAAGACCCGCTCATGATCTCTTACCTGCCGATAGGTCTTTCGGGCGCCAAGCCGAGAAAGGTAAACGCCGAAAAATATACGGAATTCAACCATTCACTGCAAAAGATAATTTCCGAAAGAATGATCTCTACCAACGAATATTCGGAATACTTCCGCCTTATGGAAACGTTCAACGTCCGCCCGGAAGCCATGCTTATGATAGCGCAATACTGCGTTGATATTAAGGGCGGCGATATAGGTTACAAGTATATTTCCGCCGTGGCGAAGGACTTTGCTTCCCGCGGGATAACCACCCCCGAAAAGGTGGAAAAAGAACTTGAAAATTACATAGTGAGAAGCGGCGAGATAACCGCCGTTCTTCAGGCTCTTTCGTTAAAACGCCGCCCGGAAATAGAAGACGTGAACCTGTTCGCCAAATGGACGGGTGAACTCGGCTTTGAGCCGCAGGCCGTTTTACAGGCGGCAAAATCGGTTAAAAAAGGAAGCATACGCAAACTTGACGAGTTGATGATGGAACTTTACGCAAATAAGAAATTCGAGCCGAAAGAAATAGCCGAATTCGCAAAGAGCCGCAAATACCTTTACGAACTTGCCGTGAAAATAAACAAGCAACTTTCATATTATTGCGACGTGATAGACACGGTGGTAAACACTTACACTTCCAAATGGGTATCGCGCGGGTTCGGGGAAGACGCACTCCTTTTCGTTGCGAACTACTGTTTCCGCCACGGCAGAAAGGACCTTGCCGATATGGACGAACTGCTTACAAAACTCTACGCCGAAGGAATAATCGATATAGACAGCGTTGCCGATTACTTCGCGGGACTTTCGGAAGATACCGCCTTCCTTAAAAAACTGCTTGAATATGCGGGACAGATCCGCCGCCCGAACGAGTGGGACAGGCAAAACCTGAAACGGTGGCGCGGCTGGGGCTTTACCGACGAAGTTATCGAATACGCCGCGGAATTATCAGCGGGAAAATCCGGCCCGGTGGTCTATATGAACGCCATTCTCGGCAGTTGGAAAAACAGAAGCGTTTTCACCTTAGAAGAAGCGAAGACAATCGAAAAAACGCCGCAAAACACGCAAAAACGCTATTCCGTGCACTTTAAGAACGAGAGAAAATATACCAAGGAGGAGTTGGACGCGATCATTACCGACGTGGACGACATTGAGATATGACGAGCGGAATTATCCCCATGATAGAGCGCGAATACGCACTCGTCAGAGAGAAAAACGCAGACAAAGCGAAAAAAAATATCGAAACGGCAATGAAAGATCCCGTTTTTTTCAAAACGGAAACGGAACTTAAATCGCTTGCGTTTTACATTGCCAAAGCGGAGGCGTTCGACGGGGATCAAAATGAAGCAAAACGCCTTAAAACGCGCAAAAACGAGCTTTTTTCGGAACGAAAAAAAATTCTTGCGAAGCTTAACTTAACCGAAGACGACCTTAAAATATCCTACGATTGCCCCACCTGCCGCGATACGGGTTTTTACGGCGGAAAACCCTGCAAATGTTTCAGGGATAAGTGGCTGTATTACACGATAGACAGTCTCGGTATGCAACCCTGCGAGTACCTTACCTTCAAGGACGACACCGCGAAGAAAACCGAAAACCTGACGAAACTTTACCGTTCGGTAAAAAAATACGTAAACGTTTTTCCTAACGCAAAAACGCATAATTTTTTGTTTATCGGCCCGACCGGCTGCGGAAAAACACATCTTTCAAAGATAATGGCGGGCGAACTTATAAACCGCGGATTCAACGCTTTGGTGGCAACGGCGGCGGAACTGAACCGTATTTTTCTTAAAACGCACCTTGGCCGTTACGATGAAAAGCAGGACTATATGAGCGCCCTTATCGACTTTGACTTTCTGGTTATAGACGATCTGGGAACGGAAAACGAGTATAAAAACGTTACCTGCGAATATTTTCTTACGCTGGTTGCCGAGCGACTTGCAAAAGGAAAACACACGGTGATCACCACCAACCTTGACAGAGAAGAGCTAGCCGATAAATACGGCGACCGCTTCTTTTCGAGAGTGACGGAGAAAAGAACGACGGCGGTAATCAGTTTTGACAACGTAAATTACAGAAAATAAAATTAAAGGCCGCGGGGAAAACGAAAGTTCTCCCCGCGGTCTCTTTTTTCAGGTTTATCATACTTCGGTCAATACAAATTCCATATCACCCGAAACGCTGTATTCCCCGTACCCCGCGGGAACGAAGAAACTGTCACCTGCGGAAATCCGTTGTTCTTCCAACAGACCGCCGCCACGCACGCAGGTTATACAACGGAAGGATTTTCCGTCGGAAAACAAGTTGAGCGAGCCTTTTACGCTTATTTTTTCCGCCCTGAAATACTTGCATTCGGCTATCACGCCTTTCGGGAAAACGGGCGCGCGGTATAAAGAAAAGTCGGTCACTTCAAGCGCTTTTTCAACGTGAAGTTCCCTTTCTTTGCCGTTTTTATCCTTTCTGCCGTAATCGTATACGCGGTAAGTAAGATTGCTGTTTTGCTGTATTTCGTAAATAAGACAGCCTTTTCCTATCGCGTGTACCGTTCCGGCGGGTATAAAATAACTTTCCCCCGCTTTTACCTGAAAGAAATTGAGAAGCCCGATAAGCGTGTTATCCTTTACCGAACGCGCAAATTCTTCACGCGTTACGTTCTTTTTGAACCCGAGATATATCCCGGCGCCCTCGTCCGCTTCAACTACATACCAGGTTTCGGTTTTTCCGAACGAATTTTCATGCTTCAGCGCGTATTCGTCGGAAGGATGTACCTGAACGGAAAGATCCTGCTTCGCGTCTATAAACTTATTGAGCACCGGAAAAAACCGGAATTTTTCCGCATTTTCGCCGAGGTCCTCTTTTTTTACAACTTCGGAAAGCGGCTTTCCGTCTTTCAGGCGCGTAAGCCCCGCTTCGTGAAATGAAAGTTCCCAACTTTCCGCAAGAGGCTCCGTATCGGTAAGCTTGCCGTATTTTTCTTTAAGTCGGCTTCCTCCCCACAGATTGTCTTTATAAGCGGGAAAAAGTTTTTCTATATCCATAAAAAATCAAACGCTTTCGAGAAGCGTTGCTCCTATGATCCCGGCGTCGTTACCGAGTTTTGCGGTTGCGAATTTTACGGGCAGAAAACTGCCGCCGAAAATTCTTTCGTTTACGGTTACGGAAATGCGGTCAAGAAACACGTCGGCTCCGCCGGCAAGTCCGCCGCCTATTATCACGAGTTCGGGGCGGAAAGCGTTCACTATATTGGCAACGCCGTCGGAAAGATATTCCACAAGGCTGTCCACCGCCTTGTTTTCCGCTTTTCCGCCGAGCCTTGCCCCGTCGATAATTTCTTTTGCTGTCAGACTTTTACCCGTTATTTCCCTGTAGGTGTTCATAACCGCGGTTGCAGAAGCGTAGGCTTCCAAACACCCCCTTCTGCCGCAGGTGCAAAGGCGGCCTTCGTGTTCCACCGTCATGTGGCCGAAATGGCAGTCCACGTCACGGTAAACGGAACCTTCGGTAAGTTTTCCCTCGTAAACGAACGCCCCGCCTACGCCCGTTCCGAGCGTAAGCATACATACGCTTTCATAGCCCTTTCCCGCGCCGAAAACGGCTTCGGCAAGGGCTGCGCACTTCGCGTCGTTGGCAATTCCCACGGGTTTGCCCGTAATTTTATTTACTTCCGAAGCAAAAGGTTTGTTTTTCCACGGAATATTGTTGGAATAAACTATCGCTCCGCCTTTTCTGTCTATAAATCCGCAGGAAGATATACCCACGAAATCGTAATCCTCCCCAGCGGCTACACTTTCCAGCGTTACTTTGAGAGCGTCGATAAGTTCCTCGAAAGTTATATCCCTGCCCGTTTCTATTTTTGCCGAGCGAACGACTTCGGATCCGTCACAAATTCCCACTTTCGCGCTCATTCCGCCAAGATCTATACCTATTTTCATCTTTTTCTCCTTCCGTTAATTAACCTTTACGTCGTTAAACGCGCCCTCTTTCACAAGTTCCTCGAAAACCGCTACGACTTCCGGGCTGAACTGTGTGCCCGAACAGCGCTTTATTTCCGCCACCACGTCATCGAGAAGCAGTTTCTTTCTGTAAGGACGGGTGGAATACATTGCGTCGAAAGCGTCGGCAACGGCTATTATCCTCGCAACCTCGGGTATCTGGTCTCCCCTAAGTCCCGAAGGGTAACCACGGCCGTCGTAACGTTCGTGGTGGTAGCCCGCGCCGAGAGCTATTCCCGGCGCTATGGTTATATCTTTAAGTATCTCGTACCCTTTGGAAGAATGGCTTTTCATCACCATATATTCGGCGTCGTCAAGCCGCCCCTGCTTGTTCAGTATCTGATCGGGAATACTTATTTTGCCTATATCGTGAAGCAGGGCTATGTTGTATATGCGTTCTACTTCGGAATGGCTCTTGCCGAGTTTCTTTGCCATCATAGCGGTGTACGTGGCAACGCGCAGTGAATGGCCGTTGGTATAGGCGTCCTTCATATCTATGCAATTCGCGAAGACTTTGGTCATCTCGTTTATGAGTTTTTGCGTTTCTTTCTGCTTTCTCATAAGTTTTACCGTTTTGCGGCGGAATGCAAGGAACGTTATACCAACGACGAGCAGCATTGCCGAAAGCGCGGTAACCACCCAGAACCAGGCGCGTTCGTATATAGCTTTTTCCTTTACGATGGTTACGGAAAAACTCTTTTTTACTTCGCCCGTCATCGGATCGACTATCGAGATGGTAAATTCATACGTTCCGCCCGCGAGGTTGGTATAAGTTACGGGCATCATATTCTGTTTCGTGAGGTTTACGGGATTATCGTCGAACCCTTCGAGCTTATAACTGAGATGAGGATTCTTAAGCGAAAAAGTGAAAGCGTTTGCGTAAATTTTAAGACGTTTGCAATCAGAAGGTATCACCACGGAAGTATCCGGCTCAACTTTTATAAACGCGTCGTCGGCGTATATGAAAGGTACGGACAGGCGTATTTCCGTACTGCTTTCCTCCTCCTCGTCGATATTCACGCTGTAAACGCCGGAAGAGGCGCACACGTAAAGCGTTCCGTCGCCGTCAAGGAAACAGAATGAATTTGCCGTTGAATTAGCGGGCAGTCCGCTTCTTCCGTCGTACAAAGTATATTCCATAGTGGGCAAATCGTGAAGAAGATCGTCCCTTTTTATAACGTAAATGCCGTTACTGCTGCGTATCCACACCTTTCCGGTAGAATCGAAATGTATATCGAAATTGTTCGAATACGGGAAATTGCGTATGGTAGTAACCGCGCCGTCCTTCATTCGGGCGATAGAATTACTGGTTATTATCCAGAACAGTTTATCGTCGACGGGATCCTTTTTTATACGCATTATGACTTCCGATTGAAGCCCGTCATCGATGCCTATGCGTGAAACTCTGTTGCCGTTCAGCAAATACACCCCGTCGCCGTTGCTTCCGAGGTAAAGAGTTCCGTCGTAAGCCTCTTCTATACAAAGGATCTCGGGGTTGGTAAGGCCGCTCGACTGTCCGCGCGCTTCAACTATCTCGTCGTTTTCAATTATATTCACGCCAGATTCCGTTGCCACCGCAAGCCTTCCGTCGGAAAGTTCGGTTATCGACCTTACGCTTTCGGAAAGTATCCCGGGGCTGTTTTCTGCCTGTACGTAACCGCCGGTTTCTTCATCGTAAACGGTTTTACCCGCCTTGCTGAAAAACATATATCGGTCGGTTTCGGGATAGTAACATACGAGCCCTATGTTTTCGCCGTAAGTGCAGAACCATATACGGCCGCTTCTATCAAGTAAAAGGCAGCGTATCCTTATCCCTCTCAGAAGTTCGGTCACGGCGTTTTCTTTAAGAGAATAATCCGCGCCGAGAATGATCGGGCCGTTATCCGTTGCGATATACAGGTCGTCGCCGTACTTACAGGTACTGTTTACAACCGTGGGGGGAAGTTTCGCCAGCCCCGAAATATCTATAAAGCGGCTTTCCGCCACCTTCATAACGCCCTGGCGCGACGAAGTGAACCATAAATTCCCCTCGTAGTCGGTAATCATGTGATCCACCGAATTCGTCATGGGAAAATCGGGTATCACGAAATTATCGCCGCGGAAGTACCCTACGCCGTTATCCGAACATACCCAAAGCGTTCCGTTTACGTAACGCACGTCGTTTATGGTAGAGCCGGAAGAAAATACCGATATCTTCTCGCACGAGGCGAGATCTTCAAGCCTGCCGTGGAACAACAACGCGGTTTTTTTCGTTCCCACGTAAACGTAACCGGGATTATAAGGATCGGGATACACGGAGTTCGCATCCTGCCCTTCCCACATGGGCGAAGATATATCGGCGGTTTTAAGGAACGAGGTTATCCTCTTGCCGGACAGGGTAAACAAACATCCGCTTCGGGTAACGCCGTAGATCACGTTACCGTCGCGGTACAGTTCCCTTATATATTCTTTATTGACCTGCGGTTCGTCTATAAGGTGAATAACGTCGTTTTTATCTATATAAGAAAGCCCCTCGGTAGTGGCGAGAATGATATCGCCGTTTTCGTCCTCCGCTATGCAGCGGATAGACGCCGACCTTAAAGCGTCGGATCTGTTGAAGAAAGTGAACGTTTCCCCGTTGAGCCGCGCCGCGCCGTTATCGTTTGTACCTATCCAGAGATTGTCCTTGGAATCCACGAAAAGGCTGACTACGCTGAAAATGCCCGTGGAAGAAGGATAGCGGTAAAATTCGTTTCCGTCGTAACGGATAAGGCCGCTGTAACCGCCTATCCATATAAAGCCGTCCGCAGTCTGCGCCACGGCGTTCGCCTCGGAAGTGGGTAAACCGTTGGAACTGTTGTAAAGAATAGAAGTAAGTTTGTCTGCGTTTTTCAATTCGCCCGCCTCGTCGGCAAACGAAGGCACGCCCCCGTAAAACGGCGTTAAAAAAGCGCATACGATTAAAAAAAGCAGCGTAACTATAGTTATGCCAAACGGTGTTGCGGGTGTTTTTGTCCTCATGAAAAGCGTCTCCGAAAACGTGATCGGTAAAGTTTTCCGCTTCAAGCGGAAAACCGTTTTCGCCTGAAAGCGTGCGAAGCGTAATACCAACGCTAACATTATATAATAAAAACCGTAAAATAGCAAGCGGAAAATTATTTTTTCAATAAATAACCCGAAGCGTAACACTTCGGGCAACGGTCCTGAAACGGGCGTTCCGATCTATCCGAGGGCAACGTCCAGCGCCATCATCACGGCAAATCCCGCCATAACGCCCCACGTGCCGAGATGGGGGTTATCGTTAAGCTTCGCGTCGGGAATGAGATCCTCTGCCACCACGAATATCATTGCGCCCGCCGCAAACGCAAGAAGCCACGGCTGCCACGAGTAAAGCGCCGAAGCCATAAAATAACCCGCTACCGCAGCTACCGGTTCTACAGCGCCGCTTCCCGCGCCGAAAAGAAACGCCTTTACCGAACTGCCCGTAGCGCGTTTCAACGGCAGCGCTACGGCCGCGCCCTCGGGAAAATTCTGTATCGCTATACCTATCGAAAGACCGAGGGCGGATATCGTTGCCTCTCTCGTTCCCGTAAAAGCCGCCGCTCCGAACGCAAACCCCACGGCAAGTCCTTCGGGAACGTTGTGTATGGTCATGGCGAGAAACATTTTTATCGGCTTTCTGATAGCCACGTTCGGCCCTTCTTCCTGATTTATCCCGCTGTGAAAGTGCGGAACGGCTTTATCGAGAACAACCAGAAACAAACCGCCGAGTATCAACCCTATAACGGCGGGAAGAAAGCTCCATCTGCCGTAACTTTCCGAACCTTCTATCGAAGGAATCAAAAGCGACCAAACCGAAGCCGCTATCATTATCCCCGCGGCAAACCCCAGAAACAGCGTGTTGAGTTTATCGGATATTTCTCTCCTGAAGAAAAATATCAGGGCCGCGCCGAGCGTGGTCGCGAGAAAAATTACCGAAAACCCCGTTATCGTAAGCATAGTGTCAGTCATAGCTCACTCCTTTTATCCATTATAACATCATTATACGAAAAGTCAAACGGAATTGTTTTCCAAAAGCCTTTAGAAAGCTGCAAAGCGCGGCGAAAAACCCAAAAACCGCCTTTTTCACGCGTTAAACGCAAAAAAGAACTTTCAAAAGAAAGTTCCCCTTTACCGATATACCCCGTTTTAGCACTTTTTTTTAGCACTTTTTATATACCGTTTTTCCGTTTACTACGGTTAAAAGAACGTTGAAACTTTCGTCAAGTACGGTGAAATCGGCCCGTTTACCTACCGCTATGCTTCCCCTTTCGTTATAAACGTGAAGATTTTTAGCGGGGTTCGCAGTGGCAAAATCCACGGCGTCGGTATAGTTTACGCCCACCTTTTCAACCAGATTTTTTACGGCAACGTTCATCCTGAGCACGCTGCCGGCAAGCGTTCCGTCCTTAAGCCGCGCCTCTCCGTTTCTTACGAAAACCTGCTGGCCGCCGAGTTCCGATAATCCGTCGGGAAGTCCTTTGGCGCGCATTGCATCGGTTATAAGCGTTACTTTATCGCGCGGCTTGTTTTTGATAACGAGTTTTACCGCAGGCGCGCTTACGTGTATGAGATCGCATATAAGCTCGCAATTCAATTCGTCGAGAAGCATCGCCGCACCTACCACGCCGATCTCACGATGGTGGAGCCCCTTCTGCGCGTTGTAGGTGTGCGTTACGTTTCCCGCGCCCGCTTTCACGGCGCAAACCACGTCGGCATACGTCGCGTCGGTATGTCCTACGGATGCCGCTACTCCCCTGTTTTTAAGATGCGATATCAATTCGATACCGCCTTTTACTTCCGGCGCTAAAGTTACCATTCTTATACTGTTGCCGGAAAGTTTCATATACTCGTCGAAAACGGCGGCATCGGGCTCAGCCACGTATTCTATAGGCTGTGCGCCGACGTGTTTAAGTGAGATAAACGGGCCTTCCAGATGTACGCCGAGTATTTCCGCGCCCGAAAAAACGCCTTTGGCGCGAACTTCGGCCACCGCGCCGAGCGCCGCGGAAATATTCTTCTTGCTCTGCGTCATAGTGGTGGCGAGAAACGCCGTAGTCCCCTCTTCGGCAAGTTTTGAAGAAATGGTTTGCAAGGCGCTTTCCGTTGCGTCCATCGCGTCGGCCCCGCCTGCGCCGTGAACGTGCTGATCTATGAAGCCCGGCAGCAAAATACCGCCTATTTCACACGTTAAACCGCTTTTTTCGGATTTTCCGATACGGGTTATCCTTCCGTTTTCTATCTCTATATCGGTAGTGATCACGCCCTGCCCCTCTACGTAGGCCCTTACGTTTTTGAACCCTTCCATATTCTTATCTCCTTATCTCCGGCAGCGACGCGGCCGCTATGCTCTGCCCCACGCGGCGATTATTTTCATCGGGCATCTCGATTTCGAATCGGTATTCGGGAAATTCCCGGGCGAGAACTTCCTTCGCTTTATCAAGAATAATATTTCCGCCCTCTCCGCTGGTTACCCTACCGAGAAGAAGTACGTGTTTTATATCGTAAAACTTCGCGTAAAACGGCAAAGTGTAGCCGAGGTAAACGCCTATATCTTCGTATATCCGCCTTGCGAGAGGATCTCCCTCCGCCATCATCTTCTGAACGACTTTGAGTTTTTCCGCGGGGCTCAATCCCTCTTCAAAGGTAAAGCCGCCGAGTTCGGCAAGTTTTATAACGCCGTCTTGCGAAAAATATTTAACGCCGCATCCGTAATCGCCGCTCCACTCGTCAGCCATGGCGTTTTCACTGAAATCCACGGGAACGAACGCGAGTTCGGAAAGCCAACCGTTGAGCCCGCCCGAAGAGTTTATGTATCCCACCGCCTCGCTCGTACCCATGGCTAT
>JAGCZN010000187.1 GCA_017959995.1 Clostridia bacterium | reverse complement strand
GGTAACTTCGCCTTCGGAATCGATCTCTCCTACGTTGTTACCCTGAAGTATATAATTCCTTGCGGCTATGATAAATATGGAATTATAGGTATAGTGCGCTCCCATATCGAGGTGATACTGTCCGCCGCCCGTCGCCCAGACGTAACCGTCGTCGTTCGACCAACCGTCGGCGCCCGTCCTCGTATTTTTCAGATAACGATAATAAGTATCTTTTGCTTCGGTGTAATCGGTCCAGTTGAATTTCAACCCGTTCCACTCGAGCCATTCGGTAGAACCTATAAGGGCTTGACCGGTACGGAACGGTGTTTGGTTAGTGTAAGACGAAAGTTGATCGCCCGTCAAATTCGGTTCGGTCCTTGCCGTTCCGTAAATAGTCCACATATTGTTAAGATCCGCATCGAACGTATTGCCGAGAGAAGTGTAGAAAAGCGTTCTTTTACTGCCGTAAACACGCAATTCCGAAGCGCAGAAATATTTTTCCATCGCCATCTGATCAAGATCGACGGAAGTCAGTTTCGATATTACTCTGACGCCGTTTGCCACTATCCCGTCCAAAGCGAATATAAGCGTTGCGCCTTTGGGGTTAGGAAAGCGCATTACGGGATTGAAAATACCTTTTGCGTAATTGTAAAGATAATAATACTTCGGCAACGATTGCCAGGTAGCGCCGTAATCTGACGTATATTCCACCGCGATGTTTGAAGGAAATACGTTTTCTTCGGAAGGAAACAGGATCTCAAGCGTATCGAGCGTATAGTTGTCGTTGAAAAGGTAACCTACGTATTGCTCTTCGTAAGGATCGTCCGCCGCCTTACTCTTGAAATAAGTAGCGGGATTTCCGTCGGTTACAAGTTCTGCTCCATGCGTTTGGTCATAAGTTTCGGAAGATATTACTTTAACGTCCTTTATCATCCCTTTACGGGCTAGTCCCTCGCCGCGAATTTCTATCTTTTTGCCTTCCGACCAACCTACGAATTCGTTCGTCTGCATATTGAATGCGGCGGCAGAAACGTAATACGTTCCCGCCTTTTTATAGACGTGTTTGTGTACTACGTTTGATTTAAGGTTTGCATTCTGAAGGCCGGGCCCGTTATAACTCCACGTGCCGTCGCCCCAATCGACAACGAAATATACTGCGCCGGCAACTATATTGCCGGAAGCGAGTTTCCAGATTTTGTTCGCCTTTATTTTCGTGGAAATACTGACCGTTTCCCCCGTGGGAAAATAATCCTTCACGGGAACGCTGACGGTGAGAAAAGTATCGTCGTAAGTCTTTTCGTATTCTGACGGTGAATAGTTTATTTCCCCGAAATCATATTTTTTTGTTTCCACTTCTCTGTTTACGGTAACCGTTTCCGTAACGGTTTCGGTCTTTTTCTTTTCGCCGCAAGCGGCAACGCCGGCAAGTAAGAAAAGAGAGAGCACCATACATACGAGCTTTTTCAAAACAATCTCCTTTTTTGATATTTTTTATTGTTTTGCACGTTTTTTTGTTATCAAGGCGAATGCGGCAACAACTATCGCGGCTAAAGTTTCCGCGCCGGTAAAGCCGTGGCAACCGCCTGTTTTTGATGACGCGCTATCGTCTTTTTCAACTGCGGTATCCGATGATTCTGTACCGGTAACGGTGAGATTGAACGACGCCTTTACCGTAGGATCGGCTTTGCATCTGACGGTAATAACCGTTTCTCCCGCGCCGACGTAATTCATTCGGCCTTTCTCGTCCACAGTCGCTACCGAAGTATTGCTGCTTTCATACTCCACGTCGTATTCGGTAGTGTTCTCGGGAAGAACGGTAACGAGCAGAATATATCTGCCTCCCACCTCTGCGGAAACAGGGATCGAGTCGAATTTGACAGACGCAGGCATAACTGTCTTCTCTTTTACCGTAACGATCATTTCCGTGTAAACGGAAGGATTTCCTTTACACCTTGCGGTTATCGTTACCGTACCGGCGTTTAGGAAAGTTACAACGCCGTCGCTCACCGCTGCCAGAAGAGCGTTGCTCGAAGTGTAAATAACGTCTTTGACCGTAACGGAAGAAGGTTCTATAGTTGTTAAAATCGTGTAACTTTCACCCACCGTTCCCTGCGTGACCGGATTGTTTATGGTTATGGATTCCGGATAGATTATGTCTATCGCGTTGCCTTCGGCGTCTAACTGCGTATAATAAATATCGCTGATAGTCACTTTCGTCGTTGCGAAGAGGCAAATGCCGTTCTCACGAAGCCGGCTTGCAGAGGTGGTTACCACGGGATTTACCATATCGTTGACGTACATTTCTATCTGCGCGCGGCTATCGCCGTAAACCCTGATCTTGACTATATTCCATTCGTATCTTCTGTATAAGGAATCCTGCTGCATCGGGCCGCTTACTCCGCCGGCGCCTGAACCGCAACCCCAGATGGTGGCGCGGCACGCCTCTTCCTGTATAAACGCCCCTATGCCCGTCTGGTTGGGCGTGGTGGATCTGTCTGCCATTACGAAACCTACTCCGTGCCAGCCGTTTACCGCATCGTCATACGATCTGACGGCGTAGATCAGCTCGAAATCAGTGGATTCGACGGGTTGCCCGCTTACGGGATCTTTGAGGTAAAGGAAACTGTATTTACTGTCAACTCCCCCGTTCTGTATAAGGCTGACGGAATTATCCCCCACTGTCCAGTAATTTTCGATGGGTTGAAGAACACCGTCCTTTGCTCCGCCGCCTGTCGCGTAATAATTATCGAATAAATTACCGACGGTATCCGAATTGAAAGCGTAAGCCACTCGTTTTTCCGCGCCGTTCACCTTAACGGAAAAAGTACATTCCGCTTCCGCATTGTTTACCGAATAAGCCTTTATTTCAAACGTTCCCGTTTTGAAAAAATAAAGAGTGTTACCTACCGCCACTACGCCCTCGGGCAGAACGTAATTGACGGTTTTTTCCGTAACTTCTTCCGGATAGACGTTTACCGTAAGATCGAGGGGCGAGTATATGGAAACTTCCTCCGCCGCCGTTATTTCCACTCTTTCGGCAACGGCGTCCGAAGCGGGATCGCCGTTCGCTTCAAGCGGCGTATATTTGAAAGAATCGACCGTGAAAGCGGCGTTAGTAAGGAAGAACGTGGGATTGCTCGCCACGAAATTTACACCTGCCGTATCCAACTGTTCCTTGGTTATGCCGATAGCGGTTTTACCGTCGGCGTAAAGCGTTATACCGCTTTCCGTAACGGTAAGCGTAAGTTTGTGCTGTCCGGAAACGTTCCAGTCCGACGGGGCGGGTTTGTTTTCGGTATAAGACGAATTGTTTATCTTTGCGCCGGAATACGTACCTACGCCGTTGTTCTGTACGAAAATCTGAATACCGTCCGGACTGTCGCCCCAGCGTATTTTACGGGTGAAGTTCGTATAGTTCACACCGAAACCTGCCCAGCCGTTACCTTCGTTAAGCGTATAAACGAGTTCCGCTGCGTAGTAGGTGAATTTTTTGTTGTTTACGCGCACAAATATCTCGTTTTCGGATACGTCGTAACCCGAATACGCGGCGGTATTCGTTTTAAGCCCGTTATCGAGCGTGAAAAGTTGGTTTAATTCCCTTGGATAGGTAACCCAACTTTCCTGCGTGTAGCCGAGTTCTTCGCTGTTGCTACAAGGATCGATACCCGCGGAAAGTTGCGAAACTTCTTCAAAATCCGTAACGACGGTGAAATCTATGGAATTTCTGTAATCATAAGCGGGAACTTCGGAAACGGGTTCTATCACCTCTCCTTCCACGTCCGCCGTGTCGTATTCAACGGCATACGAAGTCAGGTTGAATTCGGCGTTGGAAACGAAGAAAGTAGGCGCGGAATATATGGTGTCTATTCCCTTTTCGGCAAGCGTTTGGGCAGATAATTCCAGCGTCTTTGTGCCGTCAACTGAAAAAGTTATTCCGCTTGCCGTAACGTTAAGCGTGAGCGTGTGGCTTGCCGCGGGATCGAAACCGGAAGGGGCGTTCGTTTCGGTATAACCCGAATTGTTGATTTTTGAACCGGAATATGTGGTTTTTCCGTCTTTCTGAATAAATATTTCTATCCCGTCGGGGCTGTCGCCCCAGCGCCCTTTGCGGGTATAATCCTGATAATTTACCACGAAGCCCGCCCAGCCGTTACCTTCCGTTAAGGTATAACTTAATGTCGCTTTATAGTATTTGATTTTTTTATCGTTTATCCGAACGTAAATCGTGTTCGCGCTGACGTCGTTACCCGAATATGCGGCGGTATTTGTTTTAAGTCCGTTATCGAGTGTGAAAAGTTGATTCAATTCCCTTTGATACGTAACCCAGTTTGCGTCCGTATAACCGAGTTGTTCGTTTTCGTCCTGCGGATCTATTCCCGCGGAAAGAGTTGACAATTCGGAAAAATCCGTGATCGCGGTAAAATCATAACTCCTGTTTGCTTGCTCCGCCGATACGCGCGGCGCCGCAGTCAGCGTAAAGCCCAAAAAGGCAAAACAGCAAACCAAAATCAATGTACAAAAAGTTCTTTTTTTCATAATTTTCTCCTTTTGACATTATTTTTAACATTATTTCAGAAGTCCGAGCGAACGGAATTGCGCCGCGGCCTCTTCTATCATTGCGTCTCCGCCGTTTTTGCGCCAGGAATTACAATATTCCTCAACGGATTGCGCGTTATCCCTCACCGCATATTTGTAGGCAAACCCTACCATATCCGCCACCATATCGTTTACTTTTGCGGAGTCGAGAATAAGATACTCGCCTATCTGCGGCGTGGTTTTGTAAGTTGCCGTTTTAAGATTGTGTTGCGCTACTTTCATCGTTATAGCGGTGATCTCCTGATCCGTTCCCTGAACGACGCCGTCGTAAGACGACGATATCCACGCGCCCCAATCCCAGGCGCCGCTGTACCTTCCGCGATAGGTATTGCCGTCGCCGGAAGTATTGCAGTAGGTAAGGTTTGAATCCGGTATCTCTTTATATGAAATACTGCTCTCTATCCCCACGCCCCAGCGGAGAGCGTCGTAAGCGACGCCGCGTTGATAAGTATCCGTTTCCTCGTCATGATACGCATAACAATCATCGATGAATTTACAGATTTTATCCATCAAAGGAGCGTTGAGCGCCGTCTGCTTCGACACGGTTATTATATTTCCGGCAAGACCTTCGCCCGCCATAAATCCGGCATATTCGTTCGTTGCGCTTTCCGAAACGGGCAGAGGATAAGTTTCCCACCAGTCGGTAGTATCTATCTGCGCGTCTCCGCTGCGGCCGGCGTTCGCGTCTATCTGCGTGGAAGAGGTTATAGAGCCGGGGTACCACTGAATACCTATCTTGCCGTAAGTGGTGCGCGAATCGTTGGAAAACTGTTGAACGAACCAGTTGGGATCTATAAGTTTTTCATCCACTATCTGCCTTAAATAGTTGAGATACGGCGCGAACGTTCCGTCGGTAGTTGAAAACTGTACCGCGCCGTTTTTATCAACGTAAAACCCGTAGGGAGCGACCGGAACTCTCCCCCACATAAGCGGCATCCACGTTTCAAGCGTACCGAGGGAATTGCCGCCGCCTGCGGTCGTAAATCCGAAGTAATCAAGGTTCTGCCCTTTGTTTTTGAATACTTTTATATATCTGGCAAAGTAAATAAGATCTTCAGGCGTGTCGGGCATCCATTCGCCGCCTTTCGTGACCGTTGCCCCCGC
>JAGCZN010000186.1 GCA_017959995.1 Clostridia bacterium | reverse complement strand
TCGACGCGCTCAACGATCCGAGAAACATGGAAACGGCCATGAAGGCGATAAAGAAGTACGGCGGAATATGCGAGGCTGCCATTTGTTACACCACCAGCCCCGTACACACTACCGATTATTTTGTAAAACTCGCAAAACAGCTTGAGGATATGGGCGCGGATAATATCTGTATAAAAGATATGGCGAATATACTTCTGCCGTATACGGCGTACGAACTTGTAACCAAGCTGAAACAGGTTTTGAAGCCCGAAACGAAAGTTCACCTGCACACGCACAACACGGCGGGTACGGGGGATATGGTAATACTGAAAGCGATAGAAGCCGGTTGCGATATAGTAGATACGGCGCTTTCCGCTCTCGGAAACGGAACGTCTCAGCCCGCTACCGAACCGCTTATCGCAACGCTCAAAGGTACCGGATACGATACGGGTATAGATATTAACAAACTTCTTCCCATAACTGAACATTTCCGCGGCGTGGCGGAAAGGCTGACTAAAGACGGGTTCCTCTCTTCAAAAGTTTTGAAAGTGGATATAAATACGCTCGTGTATCAGGTTCCGGGAGGTATGCTTTCCAACCTTATTTCACAGCTTAAACAGCAAAACAAATCGGATAAACTTATGGAAGTTCTCGAAGAAGTTCCGAGAGTGAGAAAAGATTTCGGCTATCCTTCGCTCGTTACGCCTACCAGCCAGATAGTGGGAACGCAGGCCGTTCTCAACGTTCTCGGCGGTGAGAGATACAAAATGGTAACGAAGGAATCCAAGGGGCTTCTGAAAGGCGAATACGGAAAACTTCCCGGCGAGCCCGATCCCGAAGTAGTGAAGAAGATAGTGGGCGATGAAAAAATAATCACCTACAGACCTGCCGACGATATCGCGCCCGAATATGAAAAGTATAAATCGGAAATGGCGGAATGGTACACGCAGGAAGAAGACGTGCTTTCATACGCGCTTTTCAATCAGGTTGCCGTAAACTTCTTCAAATACAGAATGGCGCGGGATAAAGGTGTGGATAAAGACCTTGCCGACGGGAAAAATAAAGTATATCCGGTGTAATCAATGAACGTTCTGGTTTGCAATGACGACGGTATCGATAGCGAGGGCTTGATTGTCCTCGCTACCTGTCTATCAAAGGAGCATAACGTACTCGTGGTCGCTCCCGAATCAAACAGGTCGGCCTTCGCTCATTCTTTAACGATATACGAAGATATAAAATTCCGCGAAGTAAACGCTTCGGGTGATTTTACGGCGTACGCGATTTCCGGCACCCCTGTCGATTGCGTCAAGTTCGCCACGCACGTATTTCCGGATTTCAGGATCGATCTCGTTTGCTCCGGCATCAATAAGGGGCCCAACGTCGGTACGGACGTTTTGTATTCCGGCACCGTTTCCGCAGGGCTTGAAGCGAATTGTCTTGGACTTCCCGCAATAGCGTTTTCGTCGGTCGCGCACGTGGGCAACAAGTTTGATACGTGTGGCATAATTGCTGTTAAAATCATTGATAAATTAAAGAAAAATCTATCAAACAAATTTACGTATAACGTAAATGTTCCCAACCTTGATTTAAGCGATATCAAAGGTGTTAAAGCCACCAAACTCGGCATTCAGGTATATACGGACAGATACGTTAAAACGGGCGACGGCACGTATCGGCTTGAAGGAGAACCGACCGATCACGACCTCAACGATTCCGATTGTGACGTCGAGTGGATAAAGAAAGGTTACGTAACCGTAACGCCCGTACTGCTTGATAAAACCGATTACACTACTTTATACAGTATCGGAAAGGATATCGATCTATGAACGTAGCGGTTATAGGCGGGGGCGCTGCAGGACTTATGGCGGCGTACGCGGCTTCGCACGGAAACCGCGTTACTCTTTTCGAAAAGAACGAAAAACTCGGCAAAAAAATATATATAACCGGAAAAGGTCGCTGCAACGTAACGAACGACTGTTCTTTCGACGAGTTTATGAAAAACGTCGTATCGAACCCGAAATTCATGATCAGCGCGCTCCGTTCGTTTGCCCCTTCCGACCTTATGGAACTTATTTCGTCTAACGGCGTACCGCTGAAAACCGAAAGGGGAAACAGAGTTTTTCCGTATTCGGATAAAGCGAGCGATATAACGGCGTGCTTCGAAAAACTTTTAAGGCGAAACGGCGTTGAAATACTTCTCAATACGGAAGTTCGCGGGCTGCTGTTTGACGAGGGGCGCGTTTTAGGGTTGAAAACCGTTGACAGGGAATTATTTTTTGATAAAATTATAGTATGTACGGGCGGGGTAAGTTATCCGCTTACGGGCAGCACGGGCGACGGTTACCGTTTTGCCGAAAGCGCCGGACACACCGTAATAAAACCAGTTCCCGCTCTCGTGGGCATCAACCTTACGGGAAACGACTTTGCCGAATTGCAGGGGCTTACCCTTAAAAACGTGAAAATAAACGTTTTTAACGGAGAAAAGAAAGTATATTCCGATTTCGGAGAAATGCTTTTCACGCATTTCGGCGTTTCGGGGCCGGTAATTCTTTCCGCTTCGAGTTATATAAACAGATACGACGTCAAAGGAATGAAACTTTACGTCGATCTGAAGCCCGCTCTCGAGCCGGACGCGCTCGACGCAAGGCTTCTGCGCGACTTCGCCGAAAATAAAAACAGAAATTTCTCCCACGCGTTGTTCGATCTTCTGCCGCGCGCTCTCGTGCCGGTCGTAATCGGCAGAACGGGTATAAATCCTGTTAAAAAAGTTAATGAAATAAGCGTTAAAGAGAGAAAAACCCTTTTGAACGTACTGAAAAATTTAGATTTTGAAATAGATTCGTTAAGGCCGGTGAGCGAGGGTATAATCACGGCAGGCGGAGATTCCGTTAAGGAGATAAATCCTAAAACGATGGAGAGCAAACTCGCCAAAGGGTTATATTTTGCGGGTGAAGTTATTGACGTGGACGCATTGACCGGCGGCTTCAATCTGCACGTAGCGTTCGCCACGGGGCGGGCCGCCGGCGTTACGGAATAAACAGAAAAAAGAGGAGAATTATGAAACGTTTCAACGTGGCTCTCGACGGGCCTTCCGGAAGCGGAAAAAGCACCGCCGCAAAGGCAATTTCAAACAAGCTCAATATTCTGTATCTCGATACGGGGGCAATGTACAGGGCAACCGCCCTTAAAGCCGATAAATGCGGCGTAGATAGCCTTGACGAAGATGGCGTAAGCAAATTTATTGATAATATAGATATTAAAATCGTATATAAAAACGGAACGCAGCATACTTTTCTCGACGGAGAGGACGTTTCGCAAAAAATACGCGAAAACCACGTTTCCATGAAGGCTTCGAATATTTCTTCACTCAGGTGCGTAAGGCTTAAAATGGTCGAACTTCAAAGGAAAATCGCATCGGAAATGTCCTGCGTGCTCGACGGGCGCGACATAGGTTCTTTCGTTCTTCCCGACGCGAAATTCAAATTTTACGTTACCGCCGACGTTGAAGTAAGGGCCGCGCGCCGCCAGAAAGAACTTGCCGAACGCGGCCAGCACGTCGATTTTCATACT
>JAGCZN010000185.1 GCA_017959995.1 Clostridia bacterium | reverse complement strand
CCTTGCCCGTCTTGCCGAAAGCTATAAAAAAGCCCCGTTTTCACACAAAAACAAGGCAAAAGAGGTGGCGGAATACCTGTTTTCCAAAGAGAGGACGGTAAGGAAATTTCATTCGTCGGCAGGCTCTTTTCCGAAGCGTATCATCCATAACGACACGAAGATAAACAACGTGATTTTCGATGCGGCCAGCGGTGAAGCCGTGGGTGTTTTCGATCTCGATACGGTTTCTTACGGTTTGATTTCAGATGATTTCGGTGACGGTACGCGGAGTATCGCGGGCCCTGAAAAAGAGGACGAGAACGATCTTGAAGCGGCGTGTATAAACGCGGAAAACTACTTTGCGTTTGCCGACGGTTTCCTGTCCGGCGTATCGCGGTATATCACCGACGGAGAGAGGGAAATTCTCCCTCGGGCGACTCTCGTTATAACGCTTGAACTCGCCGCCCGTTTTTTGACGGATTACCTTGAAGGCGACGCGTATTTCCGAACGGAATATCCGGAACAGAATCTTGCGCGCGCAAAATGTCAGGCCGCGCTTGCAAAGGACGTTGAAAAAAGACTTCCCGATATCAAAAAACGCCTTAAATCGCACGTTAACTATGAAATTTACGGATAACAAACAACTTAAGGAATATCTTTTTTCGCTATGCAGAACTTCTCTTAAAGAATTTAACGCAAAGATTATAGCCGCGAAAAAACCGATGATCGGCGTGAGTATCCCCGATCTTAAAGCCTTGGCAAAATCCGCCGCGAAGGAGAACCCGCAGGCGTTTTTTTCCGTTCTTACGGACGACACGTTTGAGGAAATTATGCTTTTCGGCCTTGCGATAGGTTACGCGGATATTGATTACGGCGATAAATTGTGCCTTATACGCGAGTATCTTGCCAAGGCGGATAATTGGGCGCATATAGATTGCGCGCTTTCTTCCTATAAATTCATAAAAAAGCATAAAGATGCGTTTTTGCGTGAAATAGCGGGCTTTTTAACTTCGCAAGATTGTTTTACCGTTCGTTTCGGCGTAGTTGGTTTGCTTGATTATTATATCGACGAAGAGCATCTCGACTATATTTTCGAAGTATCGGACAAGCTCGACTGCTCGGAATATTACGTTTCAACGGCTGTTGCGTGGTTGCTCGCTACCTGTCTCGCGAAGTTTGCCGACCGTACGCTCGCATATCTTAAAAGAACTGAAACGGACGATAAAACCTATAACAGAACCGTACGCAAAGCCGCGGAATCCTACAGGGTGGACGCGTTCGTCAAGGAATTACTCAAAAAAACGGTAAGGAAATAAAAATGGATATTTTAGAGAAAATCACTTTTGAATTCAAACTTCGCCCCGCTTATGCGGAGAATATAGTAAAACTTATAGACGAGGGAAACACCATACCTTTTATCGCGCGTTACCGCAAGGAAATGACCGGCCATTGCGACGATCAGGTGCTGCGCGAATTTTACGATAGGCTCAGATATCTGCGCAACCTTGAAAAAAGAAAGGAAGAAGTGGCCGCTTCCATAACGGAGCAGGGCAAGATGACGAGTGAAATATCTTCCGCTCTCTCCGCGGCTGAAACGCTTTCGGAAGTGGAAGATATTTACCGCCCGTACAAGCAAAAGAGAAAGACACGCGCCACGGTCGCGATCGCAAAGGGGCTTGAGCCGCTTGCCGATATTCTTCTTCGTCAGGACGTGATAACCGGAACGGTATACGATCTCGCCCGCCCGTTCGTAAACGACGGGCTCGGCGTACACAGCGAGGAAGAAGCGGTTGCCGGCGCGAAGGATATAATTGCCGAGCGCGTTTCCGACGACGCCGAAATAAGAAAGAAACTTCGGCGCATTTTTCTTAAAAACGCCGTTTTAACGGCAAAACTCGCAAAAACCGACGGCGAAGGCGCCGGAACGTACGAGATGTACGCCGATTACAGCGAAGCCGTTTCCGAAATAAAAAGCCACCGCGTTCTCGCCGTAAACCGCGGAGAGGCGGAAGGGTATCTTAAAGTAAAGATTTCGCTCGATAAGGATTTCGCCGTGCGTGTGTGTTCGGTGGGCGTAGTAAAGGAAGGAAGCGTATCTACCGCAGTAGTCAAGGACGCCGTCGAAGACGGTTACGACAGACTGATATACCCCTCGATAGAGCGCGAAATACGGGGTATTTTAACCGATAACGCGGGCGAGCAGGGCATAAAGATGTTTGCGGGTAACCTAAAACCGCTGCTCATGCAGCCGCCCGTAAAGGACAAGGTCACTATGGGGCTCGATCCCGCTTACAGAACGGGCTGCAAGATAGCCGTGGTGGACGAAACGGGAAAGGTCCTCGCAAAAACGGTGGTTTATCCCACCCCGCCGCAGAGCAAGACGGAAGAGGCGAAAAAAGTTCTTTTAGACCTTATAGATAAATACGGAGTTGACGTTATATCGATAGGTAACGGAACGGCGTCGAAAGAGTCTGAAATATTCGTGGCTGAACTCGTTAAAGAAGCGGGGCGCAAAGTTTCGTACGTGGTTGTAAGCGAGGCGGGCGCTTCGGTATACTCGGCGTCCAAACTGGGAGCGGAAGAATTCCCCGATTACGACGTTTCCGAACGTTCCGCCGTGTCTATCGCAAGGAGATTGCAGGATCCGCTTGCCGAACTTATCAAGATCGATCCGAAGTCGATAGGCGTGGGTCAGTATCAGCACGATATGCCCGCCGCGCGGCTTGACGAAGTTCTCGGCGGCGTGGTTGAAGATTGCGTAAACAGCGTAGGCGTAGATCTGAACACGGCAAGTCCGTCCCTTTTGAAGTACGTTTCCGGGCTCAACGGCGGAATAGTGAAAAATATCGTTACCTACCGCAACGAGCACGGTAAGTTCAGATCGAGAAAGGAACTTCTTAAAGTTCCCAAACTCGGCGAAAAGGCTTTCGAACAGTGCGCGGGCTTTTTGCGGATAACCGACGGGGCGGACGTTCTCGATAATACCGGCGTTCACCCAGAGTCTTACCAAGGCGTAAAAAGGCTTCTCGAACGATTCGGATATACCGAGGCAGACGTGCGCCTGGGTAAACTTACCGATCGGCCCGAAAAAATTAAAAAACTGGGTGAATCTAAGGTTATCGTATATACGGGGCTGGGCGAAGCGACGCTTAAGGACGCCGTGGGCGAACTGTTGAAGCCCGGACGCGACGTGCGCGACAACCTTCCCAAACCAATGCTCAGAAGCGACGTGATGGACATTAAAGACCTCGTCGTCGGTATGGAAATAACCGGCACGGTAAGAAACGTTATCGATTTCGGGGCGTTTGTGGATATAGGCGTTCATCAGGACGGACTCGTTCATATTTCCGAACTGTCCGACGGCTACGTAAAACACCCGTCTGACGTTCTCAAAGTCGGCCAGATCGTAAACGTCAGGGTGATAGGCGTGGATCTGAAAAAAAACAGGATCTCGCTTTCCATGAAGTCTTCGGCAAAGGCGAAAAACGCCGCCGCGGCGGAATAACGCTAACACGCCCGAAAATAATTGACAAACGTTTGCCGTTTAATTATAATTAAATCTATATGTACAAAATAAAAATATAAAAAGGAGTACGATAAAATGACTTTTGAAAAAATTCAGGACCTTCTCGCGCAGCAACTCAACGTGGACAAGAATTCCATTACCGAAAACAGCGAGATAATCAAAGATCTCGGCGCCGATTCTCTCGACATAGTCGAAATGCTTATGGGCCTTGAAGATCAGTTCGGCATCGAAGTATCCGAAGACGAAGCCGTAAACCTTAAAACGGTGGGAGATATCGTTAAGGTTATAGATTCCAAGATCAAATAACTAATGATCAAATCAGAAGATTTCGGCTCGTTCGAAGGAAATAAAATAACCAGATACACCGTATACGGCAACGGCATAGAATTTTCCGTGATAAATTACGGGGCAACTTTGACTTCGCTCAAAGTTCCCGACGCGCGCGGAAAAATTACCGACGTCCTGCTCGGTTACGATTCTTTGGAGGAATACGCGTCTAACGGCGGGTATATCGGCGCGTCCATAGGCAGGGTTGCAAACCGTATCGCGGGCGCCCGCTTTTCATATTGCGGAACCGAATATAAATTGAACGCCAACGACGGCGCCAATACCCTTCACGGCGGGCTTAAAGGTTTCGATAAGAAGGTGTGGAAGTCCGTCGCCGTCGGAAATTCCGTGGTAATGTCCTGCGTCAGCGAGGACGGAGAGGAAGGATTTTTCGGCAGACTCGATACGGAAGTTGAATTTTTCCTCGATGAAAGTCGCGGCCTGCATATCGTTTATACCGCCGTTACGGATTCTGAAAGTGCCGTAAATCTCACAAATCACGCGTATTTCAACTTGAACGGCGAGGGTAGCGGTACGGTTCTCGGCCACGTTATGCGGATAAATGCTTCCTGCATCACGGCAATAGATAAAAACCTCGTTCCAAACGGCGTTTTCAAGGAAGTTGCGGGTACGCCTTTTGATTTTACTTCCGCCAAAACCATCGGTCGCGATCTGTCGGCCGACGACGGGCAAATTGCCTTCGCCGGCGGTTACGACCATAATTTCGTTCTCGATAACGACTTCGTTTCGCCTGTAGCGGTAACGGAGGGCGATAAGAGCGGAATAATTATGGAAACTTTCACCAACCAGAACGGCTTGCAATTTTACGGCGGAAATTTTCTTGACGGAGTAAAGGGCAAAGGCGGTAAACCGTATAACAAGCGGGACGCGTTCTGCCTCGAGCCGCAATCATTTCCGAACGCGCTTAACGTTCCCGCTTTCGGCCTTCCCGTTATTCGCGCGGGTGAAATTTACAGAAACGAGATAGTTTACCGCTTTTCGGTCAGGGGCGGCAAATCCTGACGATCGGCAATTTTCAACGGGTGTTAATAAATATTTAATATTCACGTGATATACTTTTGAAAAGGATTTGGTGGATTTATGTGTACGAAAGATCTTTTCGGCGTATTAAGTTGGTATTCGATATGGATAGTGGTCGGCGTAGGCGCCTGCCTTTTTCTGTTCGACTGGCTGTGCAAAAAGAAAAACGTAACGCTTAAAGCTAATAGATTTTATTATCTTCTCGGCATCGTGTCCATAATTATAGGTTTCTTTTTCGCCACGCTCGTACAGTCCGTATACAATTATATTGAATCGGTCAAAGAAGGCAACCCGACTTGGGATTGGGGCGGAATAACCTTTATGGGCGGAATGTTCGGCGGAGTAGTTGCTTTCGTTATAGGTTCGCTGCTATTCGCCAAAGGCGAAGTCCGCGCGCAGTTCCCCGTTATATGCGAGATCGGCGCGGCCTGTATCCCTACGGCGCACGCGTTCGGCAGGATAGGTTGTTTCTGCGCGGGTTGCTGTTACGGAAACGAAGTTCACGAGCACGACTTCTTTTCGTTTTTGGGCGTTACCTTCAAGCAAGGCGCGGGGCGCGGTGTATTAAGATATCCCACGCAGCTTTTCGAAGCGGCGTTCTTATTTATTCTTGCCATAATCCTGATAATCTGCGTTTTAAGGGACAAACGGTTCAACGTTATCCTGTATTTCGGCGGATACGGACTGTTCAGATTTTTAATTGAATTCGTCCGCGGCGACGACAGAGGCTCTATTGGTTCCGCTACGCTCGCGCCGTCGCAGGTGCTAAGCATAGTGTGTATGATAATCGCTCTGCTCTCCGTAACGTATCTTATCGTCCGCAAGTTCTCTCCTTCTACTACGGAAAAAATCGTCCGCGCTTTCCGCCTTGACGACGAAAGTACGGGCGGCATACCCGCTCCCTCGAGGGAAGCGCCTTCCGTTATTCCCGCGGAAACCCTAACGGACGGCGATGACGGTTCGGATACCGGCGAGACGGGCGATAACGCGGATAAAGAGGCAGACGAATAAAAAAACGTTCGAAAAAAACGCCAAACGGCGTAAAATCATTTGACTATACCTGAAATTTATTATAAAATAAATAGGCTTTAGGGGAGTGGCTCAACGGTAGAGTAGCGGTCTCCAAAACCGTAGGTTGCGTGTTCGAATCGCGTCTCCCCTGCCAAAAAAGCACCTGTTTTTACGGGTGCTTTTTCCTGTGGGTCGGTTCGCATGCGAAAAAAGGCTTCCGAACGGTTTTCAAAGAAAACGGTTCTGGCAGTAATATATTTTGATAAGCAAATACGTAAAATTATTAAGCGTTTAGTGAAACCCGGTTCAAGTGATTTATTTTAAGAAAGTTTTGCATTTGCGTAAACATCTTGTAAACATAGCAAAAGTTTACAAAATTACGCAAAATGTTTACGAGATTCGGACTTGTGAAAACGTGCGTAAAATGATATAATCGATTCGGATAAATGATGAAGCGTATTTTTACGGTAAATTTATCTATATTTATCAGAAGGAGGAAGATTATGAAAAGATTTTTAACGATTATTACCACCGTTTTGTTTGCGCTTGCGCTTATCGGTCTCGCGGCTTGCCAGGATATAGTGGATTCCGACAGCGATACCGAAAGTTCGTCGGAAGAAATAAGCGCAAACCTGCCCGTTGAATACTCTGCGCCCACGCTTACTATGGGCGAAAACGGAATTACGGTAACTCATGCCGAGTCGGATACGCTTGAAT
>JAGCZN010000184.1 GCA_017959995.1 Clostridia bacterium | reverse complement strand
GCTTTAAGATACGTATGCCTTTTCCCCGTTCGGCCGCGGCTTTAAGAAATTCGTTGCCCGTGGCGGCCGCCGCCCTTACCGTTTCGGAATAATCCCTGCGCACGTCGAAATAGTTTTCAAAATACTCCGCATCGTCGCTGTAAACTTCCGTTACGGAGCCTGCCGTTTTCACAACGCACGCTTTATCGGCGGAAAAAACGTTATACGCTCCGCCCGTCGAGAGAGTAAAGCGGAACACCTGCCCGCAACCGAGCGTATCTTCCGCCGAAAAATATTCTCCGTCGTAAACTCTTTTTTGCATGGAAATATTATATAACAAAACGCAAAGGCGTGTCAACGCCGTGCGTAAAAAATTTGACAGCCGAAGTTATAAGTTATATAATAAAGTTATTCGTTTCGTTAGGGGAGAGTTATATGAACGTATCGGAATTTATGAGCGTTAAAGAGAACGAAAAGCCGCTTGACAGAATCGTTACGGACGGCGGGTTCTGCGCGATCTTCCGCACCATAGCCTGTATAGGCGACAGCCTGTCTTCCGGAGAGTTCGAAGCGATGGACGAAGCGGGAAATAAAAGCTATCACGATACCATGGAATATTCCTGGGGACAGTTTATCGGCAGAAGTTGCGGAAGTAAAATATACAACTTTTCGAGAGGCGGAATGACCGCCAAAGAATACGTGGAAAGTTTTGCCGACGAATACGGACTTTGGGGTAAGGATAAACTTGCGCAGGCGTATATAATAGCGCTTGGCGTGAACGATATTTTCGGCATGGGAATGGATATCGGCGCGATTTCGGACGTTGACCCCGACGATTACCGCAACAATACGAAAACTTTCGCGGGATATTACGCGCAGATAATACAGCGTATAAAAATTTTACAGCCCCGCGCGAGAATATTCCTTGTAAGCATGCCGAAAGAAGGCAACGAATCGGACGCGAAACGGAAAGCTCACCGCGATCTTCTGGAAGATTTTACGAAAGTTTTCAAAAAGACGTATCATATCGATCTCTTCACGTATTCCCCCCTGCAGGACGAAAACTTCAGAAATACTTTCTGGCACGGCCACATGACGCCTGCCGGCTATCTGCTTTCGGCGCGCATGATAGAAAGTTACGTAGATTATATAATAAGAAAAAATCCCGAAGAATTCAAACAAGTTGGATTTATCGGTACCGACCTATATTATTCAGAGGAGAAATTTTAATGAAATTCGATCCCGAAAAATACAGAAATTATTACTTTGACACCGTAAGGGAACTTCTTGCCACCCCAAGCCCCAGCGGATATTACGAAAAAATAATGCAAGTTATAAAGCGGTATGCATTCGAACTCGGCGCTTCTTTCGAGATGACGAGGAAGGGGTGCGCGATACTTTCGGTAAAAGGCAGGGACGGCGGCCGCACGCTGGGCCTTTCCGCCCACTGCGATACCCTCGGCGCAATGGTCCGCGCGATAACGTCTAAAGGGGAACTGACGTTCACCAAAGTAGGCGGCCCGCAGCTTCCCACGCTTGACGGCGAATACTGCACCGTAATAACGAGAACGGGTAAAACGTATACGGGAACGTTTTTAAGTAAAAGCCCCTCTTCCCACGTTTATCCGGACGCCGCATCCCGCCCGCGCGACGACGCGAATATGTACGTTCGCATAGACGAGCGGGTAAAGAGCGATAAGGACGTACGCGCCCTCGGAATAGAGAGCGGCGACTATATCTGCATAGATCCCAAAACCACCGTTACCGAAAGCGGTTTTCTCAAATCGAGGTTTATCGACGACAAGGCTTCGGTCGCCTGCCTTATCACTCTGCTTAAAATAATGAAAGAGGAGAACCTCACGCCCGCTTACGACGTTAAGATGCTGATAACGATGTACGAGGAAGTAGGGCACGGCGCGGCGTACGTTCCCGAAGGACTTTACACGATGCTTGCGGTGGATATGGGCTGCATAGGAACGGATCTCAACTGCACCGAATACGACGTTTCCATCTGCGCCAAAGACGGGCACGGCCCGTACGATTACGCCCTTACCACTTCGCTTATAGAAGCGGCGAAAGCAAGCGGACTGAACTACGCGGTGGATATTTATCCCTTCTACGGAAGCGACGTGGGCGCTATGTGGACGGCGGGATACGACGTGCCGGGCGCGCTTGTGGGAACGGGCGTTCACGCTTCGCACGGAATGGAGAGAACGCACTTTGAAGGAATCAAGAACACCATATCCCTTATTTCCCTGTATTTAGGCCTGTAAAATTTCCGTTTTTATCGACATAAATCAACGAAAAGGGAAAAAAATTGCAAAACGGGAGAATTTATATAAAAAATATAAAAAAAATCGCAAAAATCTCTTGATAAATAATTTTTTTATGGTATAATGAAAACATAATACGGATTAGATCCGAATAATATCCACGGAGGTTTTTATGAACAAAAGTGAATTCGTTCGCGCCTATGCGGACAAGTTGGGAGTAACCATTAAAGAAGCTGAAGCTAATTTTGCGGCTTTCAAGGAAACGCTTACGGACGTTTTGGCTACCGGCGAATACGTACACATTTCGGGTTTTGCCACTTTTGAGCTTAAGGATAAAGACGCCCGCAACGGCATCAACCCCAAAACCGGCGAAAAAGTTGCCATACCCGCTTGCAAAACTCCGGTTGCGAAATTCAGCAAGAGTTACAAAGAAGCTTTCAATAAATAACAGACAAACGAACGTATAGCGGCCGTTACGATCAAGGCCGCTTATTTTCGTACAAAAAAAAGGGGAGCGCTTTTTTATGCGCTTCCCCTTTTTTTAACTTTCGAGGTCGAGAAGTACCGAGCCCCTTTTGGCCTTACAGAGCGGGCATTCGTCCCACGCTTCGTTTGCGGTAGATTCATACCCGCAGTCGCCGCATTTCCATTTAACGGGTTTATCCCTCTTGTACAGCGTTCCGTTTTTAAGTTGTTCGTAAATCTGTTCGAACTGCATTTTATGGCAGGTTTCAACCTGAATGATATTCTCGTACAGTTCGGCGATTTCCTTAAACCCTTCTTCCTTCGCGATTCTGGCGAATTCCGGATAAACGATTTCCGCCTCTCGCCGTTCGTCTTCCGCGGCTATGCGGAAATTATCGGTGAGATCCCATTTTTCTTTGAACGGGTAGCCGGCGGTTATATCTACGTTGGTTATTTCGGTATCCTTCGCCTGCTGCATGAACGTGTAAAACATACGCGCGTGGTTAAACTCGTTATATACTATTTTATCAACCACTTCCGCAAGCGCCTTGTAACCGTTATAGCGCGCGCCGTACTCTATGAACTCGTATCTTACGCGCGCCTGACATTCACCCGCAAAAGATTTTGCGAGATTGTTGAAAGTTTTGCTTTTAGTAAATTCCATCTTAGTTTCCTCCCTAAATCATTATCGGGAAAAAACAGGCGTTTTATACGCGATAAAGGCGGGTTAAATAATACCGTCGCATAAAAAATCCGCCGCGGAAAAATAAACGTATCCCGGGCGGGCGGCTTACGTATTCAGTTTGAAAATTCCTACCCGAAAAGATCGAGTATGTTTTTGGCTTTATCGAAGTGCGAGAACGGAACGAAAATCCTGTAATTTTCAAGTTTCATTCCGAAAGCCGTGCGCGCGCCGCTTCCGTAGGGGAGAAGCACGCATGGAATATCTTCCTGATCGAGCAGGTTTTTCATCATTTCGCCGAAAGAATTTTTACACTCGGTAAGAAAACAGAAATCGTGGTCCTTTACCTCTCTGAGATCGCCTCTGCCGCAATCACGGCAGAAATCGTACTCGCTTACCTTATTGCAGTTTTCGCAAAAATACATATATAATCCCCCTTTTATTTACCGCGTGCCTCGCCCGCGTTTATTGATTGCCGCAATCTTCTTCCGAAGCTATCTTCTCCTCCGCTTCTCTGTAGTATTTTAAGTAGGATTTTTTACAGTAATTCGGGTGCGCGTTCCTTTCGGCTTTTTCGGGTTGGGAAAAGGAATACGCCCCGTTCACGCGCCAACCGTTGAAAAGACCTATGCGTATCGCGTCTGTCGGGCAGAAAAACGCGCACCGCGTGCATAAAAGGCATTTGCCGCCGAACGTGATCTTCCCGTTTTTTACTCCGATGTTCCCGACGGGACAATTATCCGCACACTTCATGCACTTTACGCATCTGGTTTTGTTCACGCGGTAAAGCCTTCCGTTTATTTTGGAGCCGAACTGCTCTATACGCATTATGAACGAAAGCGCGCCGCCGAACGGCACTCTGCTAATTTTTTCGCATTTACCCGCGTAAATCGCGCGGGAATCGATCTCTATCAGTTTTTTTGCCGTTTCGTACATTCTGTAAGCTTCAGCCTCGGTATGGCGGAAAATAATGGCGTAAGGCATGATATAATGATACTCGTTTTTAAGCGTAAGCCCTTTGCGTTTGAGTATCGATACGAGTTTCAGGGAGGAAACGTCGTTCATCCTGAGCGGTTCGCCCGAAGTTTTAAGAATGAAAAGCGGCTTATTCGCCTGCGTCGGTTTTATTGCGGAAGCGAATCTGAGAACTATTTGCGGTGCGTTGAAGGCGTGTACGGGATAAGCAAACCCCACTTTATCGTAAACCGAAATCTCGGGCGGCGTTCCGTTTTCCATATTAAAAAGTTCAACCTTTGCGCCGAGTTTTTTAAGTTTTCGCGACGCGTATTCCGCCACTTTGAACGTGTTGCCCGTAGAGGAAAAGTAGAATATTATTACGTTCATTTTTCTTTGATTACCTTTGCGTTGAAATCCCCGTCGTACTCGTAGCGGTAATTCTCGTTCGCAGAGTGAGAATCGAGCCAGATAGACGCGAATATTTTATCCTTTTTTGAAAGTCTGTCAAAATCCCACGCGTTCTTATAGTAAATGCAGTTATACCAATGTCCCGCGCGTAAAACGGTGTACGGCGTTGCGATAAATTCTTCACCGTCTTGCGTTTGCCAAGTCAATTTTTTATATAAGTCCCCTTTTTCGAAGGTTTCCGACTTTAATTCCCCGCCGTGCATACGGGCGACGGAGCGCAGATCGTTTATATCTATATCCTCGTCCCGCTTAGCGTAGTCGTACCCGCAATACGGAAAAGAAGCGTTTTTCACGTTGCGCGCGGCGGCGTAATCTATATCTCCCCAATCCGAGCGGTTTTCCGAATTCAAGGGAAAATCTTCCCAATTTTTCGGTATTTTTTCGTAAGCGTCAAATCCGCCGAAGTATGCGGTAATGCGGGCTTCGTCCTTATTATTATACCAGAATTTCACGGAGTTCGAATCCTTGAAAAGCCGTTCTATCGCAAGTTTCGCCACGATTTTTTTCGGTAATATCTTTGCGAGCGAATAGTATTTACGCTTTTTGCCTATCTCTTTCCAATAATCGGAAACGGTGGTTTTCTGATAACGGAACATATCGTCAAGAACGTGCCCGTCCGCAAACCACAGACCGTGAAAGTTGCGCAGGGCGTTGTAATCCGGCTTGAAAAAATCCTTTGCGCTTCCGCCTATAAGATCGAACCCGCCGCTTAAAAATTCGTAACCCGTAACGCAATTTTCACGGGGACCGCCTATATTGAAAACTTTACGCCAAAAGACGTTGCCAAGGTCTTTTTCCGCGTCTTTTTTTATTATATTCGCTATAAGAACGCCGCTGTCGTTAGCGGTTACCCATTCGAGCGGGGAATTGAAACAGGTGTGGAATATAAGTCCGTCGCTCAGGTTATCGGCCAGCATCCTTTCGTGAAGGACCGCCGTTTGGCGGAGAACCGCCCATTTTTTTACGGACGATTCGAGAACGGCGAATTCACCGCGCAGTTTGGTTGCGGCATAAAAATCGAAAGGACTTACCAGAAGCGGATCGCCCACTCTTCCCCACGGATGCCGTAAATTGCGGTTTCCGTAAACGGCCATAGAGGAAATATGAATGAGTTTGGGTTGTTTTTCTTCCGCCTCTATCGCGCGTAAAAGCCGTTTTACGCCCGTAACGTTGCACTCTTCGGCGGCGCGCGGGTTTTTATCGGCAAGGGGCGGTATCACGGCGGCCATATCGATAACGTAATCGGCACCTTTAACCGTTTCGGCGCACGCTTCTGCATCGGCAAGACTTCCGAAAATCAATTTCGCTTTGCTTCTTTTTAGCGTTTTTTTTATGAATTTCAAACGCTTGTCTCCGGGAAAAACAAGTATTGCGAGTTCGCTTTCGGGAAACGCCTTTACTATTTCTTTAAGCGCTTCGCGTCCCACGTTGCCGGTGGCGCCGGTTATGGAAATACGCATATTCCTCTCCTTATTTACCGGCCGGGAAAAGCCGTTTTTTGAAAAAGGCAGGATCCGAATAAATCCTGCCGCGTATTTCAAGCAAATAATCGTTTATCAAACGATTGAATCAATAATTTTCTTTGCGGATCTCGAAGTAAGACTGCGGGTGGTTACAAACGGGACATTTTTCGGGCGCTGCCGTGCCTACAACTATATGCCCGCAGTTGCGGCATTCCCACACCTTTACTTCGCTTTTTTCAAAAACCCGTTTCGTTTCAATATTGTTGAGCAACGCGCGGTATCTTTCCTCGTGTGCCTTTTCTATTGCCGCCACGCCGCGGAATTTCGCCGCAAGTTCGGGAAAACCTTCAGCCTCGGCATCCTTTGCGAACGTTTCGTACATATCCGTCCATTCGTAATTTTCACCGTCGGCCGCGGCAAGTAAATTTTCCGCCGTGGTGCCTATACCGTTCAATTCCTTGAACCACATTTTAGCGCGTTCCTTTTCGTTTTCGGCGGTTTTTAAGAAAATTTCAGACATCTGTTCGTAACCTTCTTTCTTGGCGACGGACGCGAAATAAGTGTATTTGTTGCGCGCCTGCGATTCCCCCGCAAACGCAGCGTGAAGATTTTCCCAGGTTCTCGTACCCTCGTACTTGTTGGCTTTCTCCGCAACTTCTTTAGCGGAAACGAGTTCAAGTTTATCGCCCTTTACTTTGCATCTGGGGCAAACCGGTTCCACGCCTTCGGCAACTTCGAAAATTTCACCGCAGACGAGACATTTGTAAGTATAAATTTTTGCCATATTTCACCTCCGTAATTTATGGTTATATTATAGCAGATTATGAAGATTTGTCAAGATTTTTTATAATTTTTGGACGAGGCGCTTGCTTATTTTGCCGAAATACTGTATATTAAAAGAAAAAAGGAGGCACCGCATGGAAAAATACGCTTGGTCCGCCACGTTAAAAGACGGCAAAAAAGACGAATACGTAAAACGCCATAACGAAATATGGCCCGAACTTGTTGAAGTTCTTAAAACGGCGGGTATACGCAACTACACGATATGGTTGAGCGGGAATACCCTGTTCGGTTATTACGAGTGTGAAAAAGGAATAAAATTCGCCACCGATTTTCAGGCGAACAGCCCCGTGGTAGACCGCTGGAACGAATATATGAAAGACGTTATGGATATGCCCGTAGATCCCGATACGGGCGCGCAACCGAAACTTATTAAAGTATTTTCTCTTGACTGAAAAACTCCCCGATAGTTAAAATCCTTATACCGATTTATACGTAATAATCAGCCAATAACCCTTCTAAAAGACGCCACGTTCCGGGTATGGAATCCAAATATAACGTTTCGTTAATTGTATGCGAATCGCTGATATCCGGGCCGATACTTATCATATCAATGGTTGGCTTGATTTTTTTGAAACATCCGCATTCAACGCCGGCATGAACCGCCGCAACTACAACGTCCGTTCCGTTTTGTTTTTTATAAACATCCTTTGCAATCTCCAAAAGCTTGCTATCGGGATCAAATTGCCATGCATCGGCCGTGTGTGTATAACCCGGTGAAAAGCCACATTCTTCGGCTAAAGCTACCTGATTATTAAGCATTAACGTTTCTATCGCAACCTTTGAACTACGCATAAACGTTGTAATTTCTACCGTTTGACTTACCGGATCCAATTTAGCGACGCCTAAATTTGACGAACTTTCAACAAGCCCGGGAATATCCTCGGAGAAATCTTTTACGCCATCGTTAACCGAAGTTATGAAGTTAACAAACCCTGCTTTAACGGAATCGTCCGCAACTTTTGTAACCGGTGAGGAATCTTTTAATTCAAATACGATTTCTTCTATTCCGGCATAAGTTTCCGCCAATTCGTTTTTATACCCGTTAAACAACGCGGTTACGCCGGCTTTATCGGTTTCATTGATTACAATTACGGCTTTTGCTTTCGTGGGAATGGCGTTACTTGCCGTTCCGCCTTCAAATGAAGCAAGCTCGTATTTTATATCGTTTTCATCTAACCTGACTAAGAAATAAGTTAACCCACGGATACCGTTTAATCTTCCTTTATCAATATCTACGCCCGAGTGGCCGCCTCTTAAATTTGATATTTCCAAAGAAAGTGCGGTATCTGATACAGGAGAAACGAATGAAACGTTCTCGCTTATATTCAAATTATTACCGGCGGCAGTTGAAACCAAAACCTGATCTGACGTTTCATTATCAATATTGATTAAAAATACGGCGCCATCAAGCCATGATTCATCAACGTTGGAAGCTCCGGTCATTCCGTCTTCTTCATTCACCGTAATAATTATTCTGAGCGGTCCATGGTTCATTTTACCTTGAACAACGCTTTTTATAATTGCAAGACCTATACCGTCATCGGCTCCCAACGACGTTCCTTCCGCTGTTAAAGTTTTATTATCGTCATTTCTTATTACGGTAACGGCATCACGCAGCGGATTGAATTCTTTGTTGTCGGCAACGGCAACTACCATATCCATATGCCCTTGCAAAATACCCAGCGGTTTATTTTCCATACCTTCAGTTGCCGGCACATCGAACATTACGTTATTGAGATTATCCCTTTTGGGTTCCAATCCATTAAACGCAGCCCAATCCATTAAATATTGGCTAACCGTTTCTTCATGGTGCGATTGTCTCGGAATTTCGGATAAAGGCATAAAATTGTCGATCACAAGATTTATCACTTCATCGTCACTCAGCCCGTTTTCCGCCTTTTGATCGACGCAGGAAATTAACGTAAAAACCATTTCCAGTGAAAACAAACAGATAAATAATGATTTAACGCACTTACGCATAACGGTTATCTTCCTTATAAATATCGTTTCTTAAAATTCAATCGGTTCATATTGTTTGATAACTTCATATTTTCACAGACGTTATACTTCCGTTACAATAATATAAAACCAAACCTATACGTTATAAATTTCTTTATAACGGCCACGTTTTACCCTGTTAAATCAATAAAAAAGAGAGTGCTTCGGCGGAGAAGATCAAAATCGTCTACCGGATACACCCTCTGACCGGGTAGCGTTTTAACCGATAATTATTTTATACGGGATTGTGATGATTCTTTTCGGCTTCTTCGGAAACGCGGGTGAACATTGCGGAATACATTCCGTTCTTACCCTCTTTTTTAACTTCGTACAAAAGATCGTCGGCCTGCCTTAACATATGCCTCAAATCGCTTGAAAGTATTATCTTGCCGTAAACGCAGCCCGCGGAAAAATTTACGGGAATACGATTTTCGTCAAGCCGTATTTCGTTTATCGCTTTTTTGAGTTGTTCGGTTTTTTCGTTGAATTCCTGCTCGGAAATATCTTTTACTATTATAAGAAACTCGTCGCCGCCGTAGCGGTAGGAGTATTCGTCGCCGAAAATGCCGGTAATTATCCGGCCGAAACTTTTAAGCACGAAATCCCCCACGGTATGCCCGTAGTTATCGTTGATCTGTTTGAAATCGTCTATATCGAGCATTATCATGTGAATATGATAATTTTCGAATTTATCGTAATCGTTTCTGAAAGCAAGGCGGTTACGCGCGTCGGTAAGGGCGTCGGTAAGCGAGGCTTTTTCGAGTTTTTCGTTTTCCGCTTTGAGCAAATCGTTGGTTTTGCGAAGTTTGCGGTTGTTTTCCGATTGCCTTCTCTTAAGCAAGCCGACGAATACGAGACACACCGTAGCCCCTATGGCGGAGACCAGCACTTTATCCAGATTTATTTTGGTAAAAACGAAGAAACTGTGATCGGTAGAGAAAAAGAACAGCGAGTATAAAAGCACGATCACGGTTGCCGCCGCGCCGGATATAAAACCGTAAAGCGACGTAAAAACGACTACCCCCGCAACGAGAATCATATTCGGGTTGGGAGTATTGAAAAAATAAACGAGCACGACCAAAGCCATCATTACGACGAGCGTTATCCCCACACGCACGCATTCTGCCAGAACGGGATTTTTAATATGAGATCCTATTATATCTCCGTCCTTTTCATACTTTGTTTCCATTTTCTTCCTTTGTTTGTATTTCATCCGTTTATATTTTTTCTGACAGTTATTTTAGCACACTTTTTATAATTTGTCAAAAAAAAGTGACGTATATAACGATATTATCGAATTCCCGCGTTTTCTTTGCGCGATACGGTTCCTAAAACGGGTTATGCGAGAAGTTTCTGCTTTTCGTACTGTAACATATACAGATCGTAATATTTACCCTTTTTGCCTAAAAGTTCGAAATGGCTTCCCTGTTCGACTATTTGCCCGTGCGACAGCACTATTATTCTATCCGCGTGCTGAACGGTTGAAAGTCTGTGCGCCACTATCAGCATAGTGCCCGTTTTCATAAGCTTTTCAAGCGAATTCTGTATCAGAACTTCAGTTTCGGTATCTATATTGGCGGTGGCTTCGTCTAAAATCATAATTTCCGGTTTATGGATCACCATTCTCGCAAACGACAGAAGCTGCCTTTGCCCGGCGGAAAAATTAGCGCTGCGCTCGCGCACTTCCTCATCGAGCCCGCGGGAGAGTTTTTCTATGAATTTATCGGCGTTTACAAAGCGACAGGCCTCCATTATTTCATCGTCGGTCTTATCTTCGCTAAGAACTATGTTGCTGCGGATGGTTCCGGCAAAAAGATATACGTCCTGAAGCATCTGCCCGAAATGCTTTCTTAAAGAGGATATTTTGATTTTCTTTACGTCAACGCCGTCTACAAGAATTACTCCTTTCTGCACGTCGTAATTGCGGCATATAAGCGAAAGAATAGTGGTTTTACCCGATCCGGTGGCGCCTACGAAAGCAACCGTTTCGTTGGCGTTTACCTTGAATGAAACGCCTTTAAGCACCCATTCGCCGGGAACGTAGGAAAACCATACGTCCCTGAATTCTATATCGCCTTTGACGGTATCGAGTTCCACTGCGTCCGACGCGTCCTTTACTTCGGGCTCTATATCGAGAACGGTAAAGATCTTTTCAGCCGAAGCAAGCGCCGATTGCAGGGTGTTGAACTGTTCGGCAAGCGTTTGTATGGGATCGAAAAACTTGTTGATATACATATAGAAAGCTACTATCACCATTCCCGAAACGGTTTTGCCCATAAAACTGAAATTTTCAAGATAACCCCTGCCGCCGAGATAAAAAAGGAATAATACGCTCGTAACGTACAGCATATATACGGTGGGGCGGAAAATGCCGAACACGAATATCTCTTCCGTCCTTGCCTTTTTAAGTTTTGCGTTACGTTCGGAAAACTCCTGCATTTTTCTTTCCGCGCGGTTGAATATCTGGGTTATCTTCATACCCGAAAGATTTTCCGAAAGGAATACGTTCAGGTTAGTGGTGCAATCCTTCACCCTGCGATACGCGCGGCGCGAGAATTTGCGGAAAATTACCGTAAAATACGCGATAAAGGGCACGAAACACAAAATCATCAGCGTGAGTTCGTAATTGAGAAGCAGCATTGCCGCCATTACGCCTACGATCATGAAAAAACTTTTGGCAAGGTTTACTATAACCCTTGTGAACATCAGCGAAATGGCGTTGGTATCGTTCGTTACGCGCGTTACGAGCGTGCCTACGGGTATGCCGTTGAGCTGTCCGTGCGAAAGGTTTTCTATATGCCAGTATAATTCTTCACGGATACCGGAAACGATTTTCTGCCCGGTTTTCTGAAGTATCACCGCCTGCGCATACGTGCTTATTACGGAAACGATAAGAACGGAAGCGTATATCGCCACCATAAATAAAAGACGGCCGAGTTCGAAATCGTCCTTTATAAGATCCTCTATGCTCCCCACCATAAGCGGGGAAATAACGTCGTACGCGATCGACGCGAGCATCAGGAAAAAAATCAGCACGAAACTTTTTACATACGGGCGGGCGTATTTCATAAGGCGGCGGATAAGATCTTTGTCCTTCATGTTGCGGATAAAACCGAACGCCTCTTTCTTGTCCTTTACGAAAAGGTAGGCAAGCGCGAAAATAAGCGAGAAAACGCCTATTATAGCGCCCGATATTAAAAGCGGATAAATCTCTCTCATATCATTCGCCCTCCTTTTCTTCAAGTTTCTGAAGCTCCACCGTTCTTGCGTATTCGGGGCAGATCTTTATAAGCTCATCGTGTTTGCCGCTGGCGATAAGCTCGCCTTCTTCAAGAAAAAAAATCTTGTCCATACGCTCTACGGTGGATATTCTGTGCGCGATCAAAATAGTAGTTTTGCCCTTTCTCGTTTCGGAAAGGTGCGTTAAAATTTCCTTTTCGGTGTTGGTATCAACGGCGGAAACGGAATCGTCCAGAATAAGTATGGCGGCCTCTTTCATAAGGGCGCGGGCTATGGAAATGCGCTGTTTCTGCCCGCCCGATACGGTTACGCCACGCTCGCCGAGAACGGTTTCGTACCCTTCTTTGAACTCCTCTATATTCTGCGAAACGCCCGCGAGAAACGCGGCGCGCCTTACGTTTTCGATTGAGGCGCCGTCCGACGCGAAGGAAATGTTGTTTCCGATAGTATCCGAAAACAGAAAATTGTCCTGCGGAACGTAAGCCGCGTTCCGCCTTACGCTTTTTATGGTGAGCGAATTTACGTCCTTTCCGTCGAGAAATATCGTTCCGTCGGGAACGTTGTGCGTGCGAAGAATAAGATCTACCAAAGTGGTTTTGCCCGAACCTATTCTGCCCACGATTCCCACGTTTTCCCCCGCTTCTATCACAAGGGACAGATTTTTTACGGCGTCGTAATCGGCGCCGGGATAGCGGAAGGTAAGATTTCTGAATTCTATTTTGCCGGAAAGCGCGCCGGCGTCTACGGCGGAAGGCGAATCCTTTACGTCGATCTCGGCGTTGAGGAGTTCGGAAATACGCTTGAGCGAACTTATTCCCCTGGAGCGCATATCAATAAGCTCGGATACCGCTATTACCGGCCATATTATAGCCGTGAAATACCCGATAAATTCCAGAAGCGCTTCGGCGGTAAGAACTTTTTTCCACACGAGATATCCGCCGTAACCGAGTATTATACAGATTACGGCTTCAACGAAAAGAAACACCGCAACGTGAAGCAGCGTTGAAAGTTTGGCGTATTCAACGTTTACGTTCTCGTTTTTTTCGTTAAGTTTTTTGAAGTGCCATAATTCTTTCGTTTCTTTGACAAACGCTTTAATTACCGATATGCCCGAAAAACTTTCCTGCGAAAAGTCGGAAATATCGGAAAAAGCAGCCTGACGCTCATCCCATTTAAGCATTAGATATTTTGTCATAATTATGCCGATAACCATCATAAAAACCAGGGGAATCGCACATAAAAAGGCAAGCGAAGGCTGAACGGTTATCATATTGTACACGGCGAGGCCGCCTAAAACGGACGCGTCTAACACCATCATAACGCCCCAGCCGAAACATTCTTCAACGGTACTTAAATCGTTTGTGAAAAGCGACATAAGATTGCCTACTTTATTGACTTGATAATATTGCGGGGAAAGGTCTTTGGCGTGATCGAACATTCTTTTTCGCATATCGGCTTCAACCCTTATGCCCGCGCCGAAAAAGCATACGCGCCAAAGAAATCTTCCGAGTATCATGGCGAGGATTATAATAAGCATAGGCGCGCATATCTTATCCGCAAGAACGCCGAGATCGAACTTTACCGCGCCCGCCTCGTCGATATATCCGGTATTTATGCCCGAAAGAAGCATACGGTAAATTTTAGGTATCTCGAGCTGCGCGTAATCCACCGTAAGAAGCGCAAGAAATCCCAACAGAAAAAGCCCGGCGTATTTCAGATAATATTTATTTACTTGTTTTCCGAAAATCATGGTTTCCTCTGCTTACCGACACGAAAATATTCGTGAAGACGTTTTCGTTTTTATAAAATACGCCGCGTTTCAAAACTAAAACGCGGCGCTTTGATCTAACGTTGACGAATTTTTATTTCTTTCTCGCTGCAACGATCTTATCCTGTATTTCGAACGGAACGGGCTCGTAACGCAGGAACTCGCTTACGTAACTGCCTCTCGCCTGAGTCATACTGCGCAGATCCATAGAGTATTTGATCATTTCCGCAAGCGGGGCTTCGGCGTTAACTTTCTGGTAAGATCCTTCGCTCTCCATTCCGAGAACTCTGCCGCGGCGCTTACTCATATCGCCGAGAACGTCGCCCAGATAATCGGAAGGTACGGTTATTTCGTAGGAATAAACGGGTTCGAGAAGCACGGGACGCGCTTTTACTATACCGTCTTCAAACGAAAGTTTAGCCGCGGAAACAAAGGCTACTTCCTTCGAGTCAACGGGGTGGTACTTACCGTCGAACAGCGTACATTTTACGTTTACTACCGGATATTGAGCGAGCGGGCCTTGTTTTATCGCTTCGCGAAGGCCTTTTTCGACAGCGGGTATGAACTGTTTGGGAACGGAGCCGCCTACCGTAGCGTCAACAAATTCGAAAACGCCGTCTTCCGCGCCCGCTTCATAGCGGATATTTACCACACCGAACTGCCCCGCGCCGCCCGATTGCTTTTTGTGCTTTCCTTCGGCTTCGGATCTGCCGGTTATGGTTTCTTTATAAGCGATTGCGGGATCGGAAAGAATTGCCGTGCAACCGTATTTGTTTTTGAGTTTCTGGCAGATAACGTCAAGCTGCGTTTCGCCTATGCCGCGGATAACCGTCTGCCCGGTTTCAACGTTCTTTTCAACGGCAAAGGACTTATCCTCTTCGCGGAGTCTGTTCAATCCCTGGAAAACTTTATCCTCTTCCTCGCTGCGCTCGGCGCTTACCGCCATGGCGTATCCCGCGGGGGGCATCGTTATATCGTCAAACCTGACTTTGTTCTTGGGATTGCAGAGAGTATCTCCCGTGCCCGTATCGGAAAGTTTGCCTATAGCGCCTATATCGCCTGCCGAAAGTTTATCGGCGGCATCCTGTTTTTTGCCTTTAAGGAAGTACAGAGCGCCTATCTTCTCTTCCTTGCCGCTGGTGGGGTTGTACACCGTATCGCCGTTCTTTACCGAACCTGCGAAAACGCGGATCATACTGAGTTTGCCCGCAAACGGATCCACTATGGTTTTGAACACCTGACCGGCAAACGGGGCGTTTTCATCGCAAGTTATTTCTTTCCTGTCGCCCGTATCGACGGAAACGGCGGAAGCGGGTTTGCACTCGTCCGGCGAGGGCATAAGGTCCACGACCTCGTTCATAAGATTTATAACGCCTATATTCTGCGCGGCGCTTCCGCCCATAATGGGAATGGTATCGCCCATGCCGAGCCCTTTTCTTACGCCGGTAAGTATTTCGTCGTCGGAAAGCGTTCCTTCTTCGAAGAATTTTTCAAGAAGTTCGTCGGAAGTTTCCGCCGCCGCCTCGGTAAGGCCCTGTTTAAGTTCTTCTATCGCCGACGCCATATTCGCGGGAACGGGTATCTCCTGCCTGCCGTTGGGCTTGAATTCGTAGGCTTTGCCGGAAATTACCGAAACGTATCCCTGCATTTTTCCGCCGTTTATTATAGGCGTATGCATATCGGCTATTTTTCTGCCGTACGCTTCGCGGAAGGCTTCTGCCGTTTTAACGTAATCGGCGTTTTCTTTATCTATACCGTTTACGAATATGATAAGCGGAACGTGGTTTTTAACGCAGTAATTTACGGCCTTTTCAGCGCCTACGGTAACGAAACCGCACGCGTCCGCAACGAGTACCGCGCAACCTGCCGCGCGCAGAGCCTCTTCGAATTCGCCTTCGAAATCATAAAATCCCGGCACGTCTATAATATTTATTTTAACGCCCTGCCAAACTACGTTTGCCGTTGCGAGCGAGATCGATATACCGCGCGCGGTTTCTTCGGGCGAATAGTCCATAACCGTGTTCTTATCCGTTACTTTGCCGAGTTTCGCAACGGCTCCGCCGTTGAATAGAAAAGCTTCGGCAAGTGAAGTTTTGCCCGAACCGCTGTGTCCGATAAATGCTACGTTCCTTATTTTTAAGTTGCTCATATAATTCTCCCTTAGGGTTTAATACCTAATTATTTTATCATTATTGAAAAACATTGTCAATTCCATAAGTATTGTTATACCGCTTATTTTTTATTTTTATAGCGTTTTTGCCCCGAATCGCCCGCGTTTACCGCCAAACGAACCCGTATCAGAAGCGTTTGCCCCGTGTTTCTTCTTGACGTTTTCCTTTTTCGCTGTTATAATATAGCGGATTTCGGCAAGGAGAATCCGGCATGAAAACCATTGCGGTGCTTTCCGACACTCACGGAAACTATGCCGCCATAGACGGTATACTTCCCATACTTGAAAGTTGCGATTACGTTTTTCACTTGGGCGACTGTTTCACGGATATGCGCACTTATTCGCGTATCCTCGGCGACAGACTTATCTGCGTTAAGGGAAACTGCGATTTTTACGGGGAAGCACGGTACAGGCTGGCGGAAGTGGAAGGCAAACGCCTGCTTTTAACGCACGGCGACGCTTTCGGCGTTAAAACGTCGCTTACGCGCCTTGCCCTGTTTGCGGAAGAACAGCGCGCCGACGCGGTATTCTACGGGCATACGCACGTTGCCGCGGAAGAGTACCGTAACGGCATACTGTTCGTCAATCCCGGCTCTCTTGACAGATTGAACGTAAGCAAAAGTTTCGCTTACGCGGTGGTTGCCGAAAACAAAATTACGTGCTGTCATAACCGCGCGATAAAAGGGTAAACGCAAACGCAAGATTTTTTGTAAAGTTTTGAAAAATCGGTTGAAAACCGTTGACATTGAAATTCTTATTTGTTATAATTTTTTAGCATTATGCAAGAAGCGCGGGTGTAGTTCAATGGTAGAACACCAGCCTTCCAAGCTGGTTGCGTGGGTCCGATTCCCATCACCCGCTCCAAACTAAACCTGCATTTTGCGCCTGTAGCTCAGCAGGATAGAGCAACGGCCTTCTAAGCCGTGTGCCAGGGGTTCGAATCCCTTCAGGCGCGCCATGGCGAGAGTAGCTCAATTGGTTAGAGCGCCAGATTGTGGTCCTGGAGGTCGAGG
>JAGCZN010000183.1 GCA_017959995.1 Clostridia bacterium | reverse complement strand
TGCCTGAAAAAATATTTTTTCACGAAATAAATTTTTCAAGGAAAAAAGAAGCGAAAAAGTTTTTTACGAAAAAATGGGAATACGCAGGTGGCCGGATAAAAATACATAACGTAGCCGCCGCAATTTGTAAATTTGCGGCGGCTTTGTATAAAAGACGTATTTAACGTGAGAAACAGGCGGCTTTTTTATTTTGAAACCTTGGCTATAGAATATCTTTCAAGGTCGAGCCGCTCGGTTATGAACGCGTTGAGTTTATCGACCGTTATCGCGTTTATTCCGTTTATGCGCTCGTTGAAATCGAACACTTTGCCGGTATAGAGAAGATATTTGGCGTACAGAAGCATCTGAGAGGCGTTGGACTCCTGTCCGAAAATAAATCCGCCCTTTATCTGTTCTTTTGCCCTTGCAAATTCCATTTCCGAAAGTCCGTTTTTCTTGAATTTCTTTATTTCGTCAAGAATACACCCGAGAGCGACGTCGGCCTTCTGCGGATTTACGCCAGCGTAAACGCAAAGCGCGCCGCAATCTTTATACGTGGATATATACGAATAAACGCTGTAGGCGAGACCGAGTTCTTCTCTTACTTTCCTGAACAGAACGCTGCTCATTCCCCCGCCGAGTGCGGCGTTTAGAAGCATAAAATAATCGTTGTAATCGTCTGCATAGGCGCATCCGTTATAAGCAAGAGCGATATGCGCCTGTTCTATATCCTTTTTTTTGAATTCCGAACCGAAGTGCACGGCGTTTTTCAACTCCGGAGGAGTATATCCGCCGCGACTAAAAGAATTGGCGAAGTACTTTTCCGTAAGTTCTTCCGCTTGCTCGAAAGTTATATTTCCGGCAAAACTTATAACCACGTTCTCGGGACAGTAAAACTTGTTCAGATATTCAAAAACGTCGTTTTTCGCGAAAGAACGCACGTTTTCCGCAGGGCCTAAAATCGTTGCGCCAAGGCCGGTTCTACCGAAATGAGCCTCTGCGAGAAGATCCATACACAGATCGTCAGGCGTATCTTCGTTCATGTTTATCTCTTCTATAATAACGCCCTTTTCTCTCTCGGCTTCTTCGTCGGCAAATCTGGAATTAAAAAATATGTCGGCAAGGACTTCTACAGCCTCTTCGGTATGTTCCGCCGTAGACTTGACGTAGTAACAGGTGGTTTCCTTTGTGGTGAATGCATTGATCTGCCCGCCTATTCCGTCGATCGCTTCGGATATTTCAAACGCCGTTCTTTTGTCCGTTCCCTTAAACATCATGTGCTCGATATAGTGCGAAATACCGTTGTTTTGCGGGGTTTCGTACCTTGAACCCGCGCCTACGAGTATGCCCGTGGAGACGGAGAACACTCCGTCAAGCCGCTTTACGATCATTTTCAATCCGTTGTTATAGGTCTTTTGTTTTATCATCTTTTCTCTCCGAACAGATTATCCGAAACGGTAGTCTGTTTCAATCCTTTTTCAATATAATAATCCAGCACCGCGGGAAGCGCGGCAAGAGTATGGCGTTTCGGGTGCATCAGAATGAGATCGCCCGCTCTTACGCCGTCGGTTGCGCGTAAAAAAACCTTTTTCTCGTCGGCATCGCGCCAGTCAATAGTGTCCTTTGACCACATTACTACGCTGTAACCGAGGCTTTCCGCCGCGGATAGCGTAGCCGCGTTGAATGCGCCCGAAGGCGGCGCGAAAAGCGTGGGCGTATAGCCCGAAAGAGCCTGTATCACTTTGCCCGTATTTTCTATTTCCTCAACGTTTTTCCCGCGGGATATCTTATCGTGATCGAGATGAAAATATCCGTGATTTCCTATTTCGTGCCCTTCGGATACTATGCGTAAAAGAAGTTCTTCACGGTCGTCGGCAAAGCAGCCGCCCATAAAAAACGTTGCCTTTACTCCGTAAACGGAAAGAACGTCTAAAATTCCGTTCACAACGTCCTCGCCCTCGTAAACGTTGAACATAAGCGATACTTTATTCCCTTCTCTGTCACCGTTATAATAGGGCGATACGCCGCTTGCCGGAACTGCCGCCGCCGGTATAAAACAAACCGCCGCTACCGCCGCCGCTACGAGAACGAGAAAAACGTCGGTAGCGAAAGAAATAAATTTTCTACTCAATAATATACTCATTTTCCGCCTTATAATTACTGCCTGAAAATCAGTATATTATATGAGAAGACGAAAAATTATATCACAAGGTAAAATTAACACACTGCCCCGAAAAGAGGCAGTGTGCGGAATCGTGCGTTTACGGTCAGCCTTCCATTTTTTCAAGAAGTTTAAGGTCAATGCCCTTTTCGCCTATCTTGATTATCTCAACCTTTACGGTATCGCCAATGGAAAGTACTTCTTCAACGGAAGCGATCTTGCGGTCGCTCATCTTGGAGATGTGTATCATACCGTCGTGCCCGGGTGAAAGTTCAACGAATGCGCCGACCTTAGGCAAAATCCTCGCGACGGTGGAAATGAACATATCGCCGACTTCCAGATCTTTCGCTATGGAGAGAATGATCGCTTTCGCCCTGTTGGCGTTGGTCATATCTTCGCCGTAGGTGGCTATATTCACCTTGCCGTCGTCGGTTATATCTATTTTCACGCCCGTTTCGTCTATGATCTTGTTTATAACCTTTCCGCCGGACCCGATAACCTCGCGGATCTTATCGGGATTGATGGTGAAGGTGATAATCTTGGGAGCATACTTGGAAAGTTCCTTGTTCGGTTCGGGGATAACTTCAAGCATTTTATTAAGAATGAAGTGTCTGCCCTCGTTGGCCTGCGAAATGGCTTTGCGGAGAATCTGCTCGTCTATGCCTTTGATCTTTATATCCATCTGAATGGCGGTTATACCTTTCGCGGTGCCTGCCACCTTGAAGTCCATATCGCCGAGGAAGTCCTCTAAACCCTGTATATCGCTCATTATCGATACTTTTCCGCTTTCAACGTCCTTGATTAAACCCATCGCTATACCTGCTACCGGCGCCTTGATGGGAACGCCCGCGTCCATCAGCGCGAGGGTGGACCCGCAAACGCTTGCCTGAGAAGTGGAGCCGTTGGAAGACAGAACTTCGGAAACGAGCCTTATCGCGTAAGGGAATTCTTCCTCGGAAGGAATAACCGGCTCGAGAGCGCGTTCGGCAAGGGCGCCGTGGCCTATTTCTCTGCGGCCGGGACTGCGTAACGGTTTTGCCTCGCCCGAGGCGTAACCGGGCATATTGTAGTGGTGCAGATACCTTTTATATTGCTCGTCGTCAAGCCCTTCGAGTTTCTGTACTTCGCTTATCGTGCCGAGCGTACAGGTTGTCATTACCTGAGTTTGCCCTCTCGTGAAAACGCCGGATCCGTGAACTCTCGGAAGTATTCCGTGTTCACACCAGATAGGTCTTATTTCGGTTAACGTTCTGCCGTCCGGACGGACGCCGTTGTTCGTTATCTTCGCGCGCACCTTCTCTTTGGTTATATAGTAAAGAGAATCTTTGATTTCCCTCTCCATACCCCCGAATTCTTCGGCGAAATGTTCTATAACGTCCTTTTCCACTTCGTCCTGGCGAGTCTGGCGGACTTCGCGATCAAACGTATCGAGCGCCCAATCGAGTTTTTCGGACGCATATTCCCTTACTTTCGCGTCAAGATCTTCGGGAACGTGATAGAGTTCTATCTCTATTTTCTTCTTTCCGCACTCGGCTACTATACCTTCGATAAACGCGCACTGTTTTTTAATCTCTTCGTGGCCGAATAAAATGGCGCCCACCATTTCGTCGTCGGCAATTTCCTTGGCGCCGGCTTCCACCATCATTATGGCGTCCTTCGTGCCGGAAAGGTTAAGGTTGAGCGTGCTCTTTTCGCGCTGCTCGTTATCGGGGTTGATAACGTACTGCCCGTCGACTATGCCGACCTGTACCGAACCCGTAGGTCCCGCGAACGGTATATCCGAAATGCTTAAGGCTATGGAACTGCCCAGCATTGCGAACGGTTCGGGCGGAATGTTCGTATCTACCGAAAGGGCGGTTGCGGTTACGGTAACGTCGTTGAACAATCCTTTTGGAAAGAGCGGGCGGATGGGACGATCGATAAGGCGGGAAGTTAAAATGGCCTTGTCGCTTGCGCGGCCCTCTCTCTTTTTGAAGCCGCCGGGAATTTTGCCCACGGCGTACATCTTTTCTTCGTAATCGACGGAAAGCGGGAAGAAATCCATTCCCTCTCTCGGCTGCGGGCTCATAACGGTATTGACCATTACTACGGTATCGCCGCAACGCACTATGCACGAGCCGTTTGCCTGCTGCGCGTACTTGCCTACTTCAACGGTAACTTCTCTGCCGCCGATCTCTGTTGTGAAAATTGTGTGGTTTTCTAACATCTTGTCTCCTTTTCTTACTCTGATTTATTCAGGACGCGCCGACCGTAGTTTATTCCTTGGTATTTGCCGGCGCGGTATTGACTTATATTCGTAAATCTCTTTGAAAGCAAAGAGCCTGTCCGTTCAAAAAATACGGGAGCGATAATCCTATCGCCCCCGAGAAACTCTGAAATAATTTAGCCCAAAAGCGGTTTCAGTTTCAACGAACTTTTTACTTTCTCAAACCGAGTTTGGCAATAAGCGCTCTGTAACCTTCAAGATCCTTCTGTTTGAGATAATCGAGAAGGCCTTTTCTCTTACCTACCATCTTGAGAAGACCGCGACGGGAATGATTGTCGTTCGGGTTTACTTTAAGATGCTCGTTAAGGTGGTTGATCCTCTCGGTAAGAAGCGCTATCTGAACTTCTGCGGAACCGGTGTCGCCCTCGTGAGTGGCGTACTCGGTTATGATAGACTGCTTACGATCCTTTTCCATAACTTATAACCTCCGTTTTTATTGCGGCGAAAAACCGCTTATCCGCCTTGCCACCGAGCCATGCGTCAGAGTTCCCGCAATGCCAAGCGGCAGGTACCTATAAAATATTAACATATTTTAATTTAATTGTAAACTGTTTTTTATATATTTATAACAAAAAGGACACTATTTTTCCGTTTCTTCGTTATCTGTTTGCAACTCCCCGCTTTCAAATTCATTACAATATTCTTCGTATTCGGAAAACTGTTCTTCCGTCGCAATATCTTCGTTCGCTTCGCGGCTGAACGGAGTATTTTCGGCTTTTTTGTATAAAAGAGCCTTTTTCGCGTAAAAACGAGGGGTTACAGGAAGAGTTTCCTCTTTTCCTCTATGATTTCGTCTATCTTTTCGATATAAGTTTTAATATCCTTCGGGGCGCCGTAACGAACAATTTTCGTTTCGGCGTTTTCATTTATCGCCTTGGAAACGGCGTTCGCCCCGCAGGCGACGTTCTGCGCGATCTCCTCCATTATATCAATATTGTACACGCACGCCTTACCGGGAAGGGTGTAGCCCGTATTTTCAAGGTTGCCCGCCATATACTTTTGCCTGTAAAGATAATACGGCTCGTACCCGGCCGCGGTGAGCGTTTCAAAAGCGTAATCCACCATTTCCGAAACTTCGCCAGAGGATAGCCGAGAAGTGTTTTCTTTGAGTTTAGCCCCCTTTTTCAAGCATAAAGTGTGTACCGTGATATTTTCGGGGCGGAGAGATAACGCCTTATCGAGGCTGTAACGGAACATTCCGAAGTTTTCGCCCGTGAGCCCGGCGATAAGATCCGTGTTTATATCGAAACCGAATTCTTTTGCAAGGTAAAACTTTTCTATAACGTCCGACGCGGCGTGCTTCCGGCCGAGAAGCTCAAGCGTTACGTCGTTAAACGTTTGCGGATTAACGCAAATCCTCGTTACGCCGAAGTCTTTAAGAATAGAAAGAACTTCGCGGTCGATACAATCCGGCCTGCCCGCTTCAACCGTGTATTCCACGCCCGGATTTTTGCCGATAGCCCCTAAAACACGCAAAAGAAGGGGTTTCGGAAGAGATACGGGCGTACCGCCGCCCACGTAAATACTGCGCAGATTTTTGATAATCGGCTTGCTTTCTTCTATTTCGCGAACGAGCGTTTCAACGTAAAGATCGAGATTTTTCGCCTTTGAAATTTCCGACGATACGAACGAACAGTACGCGCACCGCGACGGGCAGAACGGTATTCCCACAAAGAAATCGGCGTTGGAAGTATCGGTTGAGTAAATTCCCCTCTGCGCGCCGATTATGCGCTTTACAACTTCTACTTTTTTGGGGGAAACGAGCATTTCTTCGGTGAGAAATTTTTCGTAACCGTCGCCGTGCGTATAGGCAAGTTTAGTGGGGCGGATACCGGTAAGCGCGCCCCACGGCATGGATACGCCGAGATATTCCGAAAGCGCTTTATATACTGAAAGTTTTGCAAAACGCTTGAAATACCGCTTGTTTTCAAGCGGAGTGGAAAAACTTTTTTCGTTTTCGTATCCGTAATCCCTGCCGTTTACCGTAACGCGGTTAAAAAAATAAAAACCCTCCGCGTGCGCGGCATGAACGATTTCAAGATTTTCCGCGCCTTCGAAAAGGTTTACCACTTCGAGAAGGTCTGGTTTCAGGAAAGGCGCGTCGGTGATCAGCATAACCCCTCCAGATACGGGTTGTTACGCCTTTCTTCACCAACGGTGGTCGGCTCGTCGTGCCCGGGAAGAACGATCACGTCGTCCGGCAAAGCCATCAGTTTTTCTTTTATAGAACGTATCAAAGTACTGTGGTCGCCCGTGGGGAAATCCGTTCTGCCTATAGAGTTCAAAAAAAGCGTATCCCCGCTAAAACACACGTTATCACACAAAAAACAACAAGATCCCGCAGTGTGGCCGGGCGTGGAAACGACCTTTACGGTAACGGTGCCGAAAGTTAAAACGTCACCGTCGGAGAAGGTGAAATCCGCGGTTGCGCCGTCAAACTTCAAGCCCATATAACGTGCGAGATTATCGCGACGGTCGGTGAGCATATACACGTCACTCGCGGAAATGCCCACCCGAATGCCTGCGGCGCGGTACTTTTCCGCGTCGAGAATATGGTCGAAATGGCCGTGCGTCAAAAGCACGGCGGAAATTTTAACGCCGAGTTCTTTTGCGCGGGCGGCAACTTCTTCATATCCGCCGCCGGCGTCAACCACGAACGCCTCTCCGCCCTTTTCTTCATATACGAGATAGGTGTTTGAATCGAGCGCCCCTACGGTAAAAACTTCGTATTTCATCAGGTAACCGTCCTGAAAACTTCTATTATCTGTTTTTCGGCGGCGATTTTTTTAAGAAGGGTATCAAGATCGCCCGCCGTGTTTAGTTTAACCGTCATATTTACAACCGCAATGCGCAATTTACCGTCTATCCTGCCGTTCACCGAAGTGATAAAAAGATTGAGCTGCGCGCAAATTCCCGCAACTATTTGCAGAACGGGCGCGGTTTCGCTTGCGTGAATCTCTATACTTACTATATAGTCGGTGCCGAGTTTTCCCGACCACTGCGCTTCCAGAATTCTGTTTGCGTCTTCGTTTTTCATGTTCGGGCAATCCTTGCGGTGAACGGTAACGCCGCGCCCGCGGGAAACAAAGCCCACTATTTTATCGCCCGGTACCGGGTTGCAACAGCCCGCGAAGCGAACGAGAAGCCCCTCTATACCCTTGATGATAACGTCACCCGAAGAATTGTGATGCGTAATCACGTTTTTATTGACTTCTATCTTGGGCGTTTCCTTTCTTGCAAGGTCTATAAGTTTTACGAGTACCTGATTTACGGTAACTATTCCCCCGCCTACCGCCATATACATTTCGTCGACCGTGGAAAAGGAAAGTTTGGTCTGTATCCTTTCGAAGCTGACGGGATTGAGAAGTTCGGAGAAATTATACCCCTTGTTTCTCGCTTCCTGTTCGAGCATAGATTTGCCGAGCTTTATGTTTTCCTCGTGCATTTCGCGGCGGAAGAATTGCCGTATCTTATTTTTTGCGCCGGCGCTCTTCGCGATTTTAAGCCAATCCCACGAGGGGCCCTTCGACGATTTAAGCGTTATTATATCCACTACGTCGCCCACCTGCAACGTGGTGTTGAGCGGTACCATTTTTCCGTTGACCTTTGCCCCGACGCAGCGATGCCCGACTTCGGTGTGTACCGAATAAGCAAAATCTATGGGGGTGGCATCCTTAACGAGACTTTTCACCTCGCCTTTCGGGGTGAATACGAGAACCTCACTGCTGTAAACGTCGCCCTTGAGCGATTCGAGAAACTCTTTGGAATCCCTTACGCCGCCCTGCCATTCCATAACTTCGCGTATCCAGGAAAGGCGGGTATCGAAATTGTTCTCTTCGTCCTTATTTTCTTTATATTTCCAGTGCGCCGCTATACCGTATTCAGCCATGCGGTGCATCTCTTTGGTGCGGATCTGTATTTCAAAAGTCTGGCCGAAGTCGGTAACCACGGTAGTGTGAAGCGACTGGTACATATTCGGCTTGGGGGTGGCGATATAGTCCTTTATCCTGCCGGGAACGGGCTTCCATTTCTTATGGATCTTGCCGAGAAGTTCGTAGCATTGGTCGATATCGTCAACGATGGCGCGCACGGCGGTAAGATCGTAGATCTGATCAAGCGTCTTACCCTGTCTTTTCATCTTTTTATAGATGCTGTAAAAATGTTTCGGGCGGCCGAAAACTTCCCCCTTTATGCCCGACTCCTCGATTATCGCCTGAATTTCCTTTACGGCAAAATCAACGAATTTTCTTCTTTCCTCTATCTTTGCGTTTATGTTGGTGGAAAGAAATTCGTATGCGTCGGGATCTATATATTTAAGGCACAAGTCCTCTAATTCACACTTTATCTGCGATATTCCGAGCCTGCCCGCAAGTGGCGCGAAGATATCGAGCGTTTCTTTGGACATGCGTTGCTGCCTTTCGGAAGAAAGAAAATTGAGCGAGCGCATATTGTGAAGGCGGTCGGCAAGTTTAATGATTATTACCCTTATATCCTTTGCCATTGAAACGAAAATCTTTTTGAAATTTTCCGCCTGCTCTTCTTCCTGCGATTTGAATTCGATTTTATGGAGTTTGGTTACGCCTTTTACCAAAAGAACGACCTGGTCGCCGAATTCTTTTTTTATATCCCCTTCGGAAACGTGCG
>JAGCZN010000182.1 GCA_017959995.1 Clostridia bacterium | reverse complement strand
GATCGGCTCGATCGCATTAGCCGTTCCGCTGTTCGTGTTTTTCGGTATGAGAATGAGTAAATACACGATGGGCGCGCGCGGAAAAGACGACGTTATCGACTATACGGATAAGGCGTGCGGCGTAATTATGCTTACCGCCACCGCGATCTTTTTGATAATGGGTTTCCTGCTCCACGCCTGGAGCACGGCGTGGGTGGTTTTCCCCGTAGGCGGAATTTATGCGCGATCGTTTCGATAAATTTCAAAAGTAAAAATCGCTGAACGAGATCACTGGTAGATGATTTAATATTACTGTTACAACAATCATAAAATTCTGCGGGGCGGCTCTTTTTGAAGAGCCGCCCCGCATTTTTATCGGAAAATTTTTTTCCTTAAAAAAGTTACCGTAAAATGCCCGTATCGTTCAAAAATACCGCACGGTTATAAAAACGCTTGCGTGCGCGGCGGATAATCTGCTATAATAAAACCGTAAAACCGAACGGAGCGTTTTATTATGGATATAAACAGTTACACTCCCAAATACGGCGGGCTTCACGGCAGAAGCCTTTACAGTCTGGAAGGATATTCGCCGGAAGAGATTTACGAAATACTCTACGCGGCGCGCCTTCTGAAAATGAAACAGCAGGTGGGCGAGCGACAGACGTCGCTTCTCGGCAAAGAAGTTCTGCTCGTTACGAAAAACTACTTTTCAAGCGCGCGTATCGCCTTTGAAATTGCCGTAAAACAGTTGTGCGGCACGGCTATCACCCTTCCCCTTGCGGGTACGCAGATAGAGGCCTTGGTTGAGGACGCCGATTTTCTGCCCGCAATAGAACGCTACGGCGTGGACGGAATAGTTGTGAATACCGAAGACTGGCGCGACGCGAAACTGCTCAGTTCCAACGCTCCTTTCCCCGTGATAGGCGCGCACGGACACACCGGCCCCTGTCTTGCCCTTGCCGCAATACTGACCTGCTGGGAAAAGTTCGGAAAACTCAAGGACGTAAGCATAGGCATAGTGGGAAATATGCGCGCGCATAACTTTATTTTGCAGGCGGCGGTAAAATGCGGAATGAAAGTGAATGCAATCGGGCCCGAAAACTGCCTGCCAACAGATGACGACGTTGCTTCCTCAGCGATATACGCCACGCTTAAAACCTTTGAGGACCCGTACCTGGGGCTTAAAGACTGTAACGCCGTGTTCGTTACCGCGGGCGACGATCTCGGCGAAGAGTACTTCGTTACCGAGGACGTTTTAGACGTTACCGCCCCTAATTCGGTGTTTTTGCATCCGCTGCCCGTAAACAGACTTACCGAAGCGGAATCCGCCGTTTGCGACGGACCGAGATCCGCTATGCTGGATATGGCGGAAAATTTACTTCACGTAGAAAAAGCCGCGCTTGCCCTTTTACTCGGCAAGCCGATCAACAGTTGAGAAAATTATGCGTAAAATAGGAATGATAGCCGCAATGAACGGCGAGCTCAACGCCATGCTCGAAAAGATGGAAGGGCTTGAAGAATTACCCGTAAAACATGAGAAAAAGGTGCTTTTCTCAAAGTATGGCGACAAGGAAATATATATGACCGAAAGCGGCGTAGGCGAAATTTTTTCCGCATCGGCGGCGCAGCACCTTATATCGTCTTACGGGGTGGAAGCGATAGTCAACTTCGGCGTGTGCGGAAGCCTTTCAAAAGAACTCGGCCTTAAAAAGACCGTTCTCGTAAAGGGCGTGGTTCACTACGAAATGGATACTTCCGCGATTGACGGCGTTGAAGTAGGCAGATATACTTGCTTCCCCTCGGTAGTAATACCTACCGACGGAGACCTCTACGCTAAGGCCCTTTCGCTGAATCCCTCGCTTTACGGTGCGATATGCGCTTCCGGAAATAAGTTTATAGAAAGCGCGGAAGATAAAAAATACTTAAGGGATACGTTTGGCGCGGACGTTTGCGAGATGGAAGCGGCGGGGATAGCCCTTACCTGCCACGCCAACGGAATACCCTGCCTTTTAGTTAAAGCCGTTTCGGACGGAGAAGGCGGCGCCGAAGAGTTTCACCGCACGGTAGATGAGGCCGCAAGAGTTTATACAGACCTCGTTCTCAACCTGATAAAAATTATTTAATCCCTTTTTTCACACATTAAACGCCTTTAAGCGCCGCCCTCCGTAAAAGAGAGCGGCGCTTGTTTTTTGCCGTTTATCTTATTTTTCTCACTGTCGTTCTCCCCGTTATCCTCATCGTTTCGTAAAATCCGTTGAAACTTGTTAAACGGTATTGCCTTATGACGCGTTCGGCGCGCGGCTTATCGGTTGAATAAAACCTTGCGGAAATTCCGCAGCCTATACGCGCTTCGGGCGGAGTTTGTATAACGGAACAAACCGCGCCGTGCTCGCGCATGGCTTCCGCGAAAATACGCGTTTGCGTTCGGGAACGGAAAACGGCCAGAATGACGTTCATAAACCTTTTCCTCCTTTTCATAAAAGCGGAAGGCCGGCTCTGCCGACGTTCCGCCGAGAGAATAAAAACCATCTCTCGATAATATATTATTACGACGATTAGATTTATGTGAGGACCGTTTATGATATATTTCGATAACGCCGCCACCGGAGGAAGCAAACCGTACTGCGTAAGGGAAACGGTAAATTCCGTAATCGCTTTTCTTTGCGCAAACCCCACCAGAAGCGGGCATAAACTTGCAAACGCCGGCGCAGAGGCGGTTTTCAGATGCCGTAACCTGCTGAAAGAAGTTTTCGGGTGCGGCAGCGCCGAGCGCGTGATCTTCACCAAAAACTGTACAGAAGCGCTGAACACCGCAATTTTCGGGATACTCAAAAAAGGCGATCACGCCGTTATGACCTGCGCCGAACACAATTCCGTGCTTCGTCCCACGGAGCGCCTGAAAAAGAGTATCGGGCTTGAAACGGACGTGATTTATCCGGAAAAAAACGCCTATATCTCACAAAAATACCTTATAACGTACGACGCTATAAAACCTTTTATAAAGAAAAACACTCGCCTTGTGATAACCAATCACTGCTCTAACGTAACCGGCGCTTTCACCGACGTAAAGGGTATAGGCGAAGGGCTTAAAAGGGATTTTCCCGAAGTACTGTATATGGTGGACGGCGCGCAGAGCGGCGGCCACGTAAGTATAGATATGGCGCGCGATAAAATAGACGTTCTGTGCCTTGCGGGGCACAAAGGCCTCGGCGGAATAATGGGTTCGGGCGCGTTGCTGTTTTCCGAAGCCGCCGATATAGCCCCGCTCACCTTCGGCGGAACGGGAAGCGACGCGTTCAAACTTGACCAGCCCGATTATTATCCCGAAAGGCTGGAAAGCGGCACGCTTAACCTGCCCGCGATAGTTTCGCTGTACGAAGGCGTTCTCGCAACGAACCCGACAATGGGAAAAAACGCCGAAAAGCTCGTTTTTCTCACGGAAACGCTTATTTCCGCGCTTAAAAAAACAAGCGGCGTAAAAGTATATTCACAACCGAACCCCTGCGGTATCGTTGCGTTTTCCGCGGAAAATCTGCCTTCCGGCGAATATGCGGAATTGCTTTCGGAGAAATACGATATAGCCGTGCGCGGCGGTTTTCACTGCGCGCCGCTTATGCACCGATACCTTGAAACGGAAAAAAACGGACTCGTGCGAATTTCCTTGTCTGCGGAAAACACCGAAAGGGAAACGGCGGCGTTTTTAGCGGCGGCAAAAGAGCTTTCTTTTATGTAAAATGCGCGATAATATTTGAAAAAGGCTACTTGTTTTTAAGATACCGAACGATTTTCCGAAGCTGTTTTTGCTGTTTTTCGTTAAGCGCCGGGGAAACCGCCCTCTCGAAATTATCAATGTCCGCATCGGTAAGCGTTCCGTTTCTGCGGCCTTTCTCCGCCTCTTTTATAATCGCGGCGATAATTTCTTCCTCATCGGCCCCGTCGTATTTCCCCGCAAGGGCGCCGAGAAGGGCGGAAACGTTCGCCCCTTCGCCGTCCTTTTTGCGGAGAGTTTCGCCGTTTTCCTTTACGTAGCTGTTAAAATCGTTCATACCGTACCTCCTGTAATTCCGTATCATTTATATGTACGTTAATAATATAATGTTATCGAAGGAGAACTTATGAATAATAATCTTTTACCGTTGCTTCTCGTTCTGCTCGTTTCCTCGCGCGGGGCGGGCGGGTACGTATCCGAAAAACTCTCCCCTTTGCTTTCCCTGCTCGGCGTAAGCGACGACGCGCTTTCTTTTTTTTCCGAAACCGGCCCTCTTTCGGGGCTGATAAAAGGCGATATGACCGCGGATAAACTTCTGCCCGTTATCGTTTCGCTTTTAAGTAAAAAAACTTTCTCCGCGGAAAATAAAGAAAATCCTTCTCCATCGGATATTGCCGGCATAAAAAAAGACGCCGGAAATATTTCGGCGCCCAATTATCTTAAACCTATTTCGGACATTGCCGGTGACGAAATCAATTACGCCCTGGCGCGATATTTCGCAAACGCGTGAATTCAGTTCATGGCGGCTTCGAGTTCGGCGTCTGCGCCTGTAACGGGCATAACGCCGGTAACGCGCGCGTCTATTTCGGGGGTAACGCCCTTGCCGTGAATACAATTTCCGCTGGTAGGCCAATAGATCTTCGCCGTGGTAAGTTTTATGGCCCTGCCGCCGGAAAGTTCGAACGTCGTTTGCATTATGCCCTTGCCGTACGTTCTGAAACTACCCGCGGCGTTGCCCGATACTATCACGCGCGCAATATTTTTACCGTAAAACGAATCGTAATCGAGCACGGCGCCTATAAGCGCTTCGGAAGCGGAAGCCGTGTTCTCGTTCCCGAGCAGAACTATCTTTTCGAAACCGTATTTGCCGTAATGATTATTATTCGTTGAAAACTCGTATTTCGCGCCCGATTTATACACGACCGACGATACTACCTGCTTATCGTTGCCGGGAATAAGCCGCCCCGCTATTTCTACTAAAATATCCATATATCCGCCGCCGTTGTTACGCAGATCGAGCACCAGTTTCTTTATTCCGTCGCTTCTCATCTTTTCAAGCGCCATTTCGGTCTGAACGGCCGCCGCGCCGTTGAACGACGAGAGTTTTATATATGCGTACCCCTCGTTAACGTGAGATTTAAGGGGTTTTTCACGCTCGGCGAGTTCCCACTTGCCGTTATTGTATTCAAAATTGTAAGACTCGGCGGAATTCTGATACCACACGTACGATTCGATAAAATCATCCTTTGAAGTAACGAAAGAAGCCGCCGTTCCGCCGTAATTTATAAGAAGATACATTGCCTCGCCCTTTTGGGCCGTATCGTATACGGCAGCGAAATCGGAATAGACGGATACCGGCGTATAATCGGCTTCTTCCGAAAGTTTTATACCGACGACCGCCCCGCCTTCGGTAATGCCCGAACGTTCCGCCGGCGAGTTGCCCGTTACCGAATATATAACGTTGCTTCCGCCGTAAAAGTTGATGCCTACGCGCCCTTGCGATATGCCGCTGCGGTGAAGATTTACTTCATCGTACTCTACGGGGGTGTAATAGGCGGAATACCTGTCAAGTGAGCCGTTGACGGCCGAACGGATAAATTCGTCCGCGTCAAAATCGCCGACGTAATTTTTTTCTATTACCTCAAGAACGTTCAAAGTATCGCGCGCGGTTTCAGATAAAGACCATTGCCTGGCAAAGAAACCGAGCGTGAACGAACCCGCAAGCGCAAGCGCCAAAATCACGCCCGCAGCGATATAACTTAAATAATTTATTCGTTTTACGTTACGCATGATATACCCCCTAGCCCAACAGCTTGCTCAGAACGGTTATCAGACGGAAGGTAAGCGCGTCCGAAAAATTTCTGATATTGAGCCCCGTGGCTTTTTCTATTTTATCAAGTCTGTACATAAGCGTGTTTCTGTGCATAAAAAGTTCGCGGGAAGTTTCGCTTACGTTAAGACTGTTTTCCAAAAACTCTTCCGCCGTGTTTACCATATCGGGATCGCCGAAAATTTCCTTGCCTTCCTCGCCAGTAAGGTCGGCAAGATACTCCAGAAGTTTGGCGCGCGGCAATTCTTCAAGCATCTTTACGAAAACGTATTCCTTATACGAATGCACGTTGCCTTTAGAATTGAAAACCTTGCTCATATTAAGCGCCGTAAGTGCCTGTTGGTAGGACGAGTGAAGGTCGCTTAAACGTTGCATCACCGTGCCTACCCCGACGGAAACGTTTATGCCGAGTTCTTCGAACATAGACTGCGCCAGATATTCCGCGAACTCGCCGGGGGATCTGTATTCAGAATCGGCGGCGTCGGCGAATTTTACGAGAACGATATTTCCGTCGTCGGTATCCACGGGCGTATCGAACGTGTTGGAAGAATAACTTTCCAAAACGTTTCTTATTTCCGCTTTCAAGTCCTTCGGGCAACTCAAAACCACGGCGTAACACGCGATATCGGGCACGTTGAACTTCACGTGAAACTTTTGCACCTGCAATTTGGAACAATCGCCCGCAAGTATCTTTTTAAGATATTCGTTCATATCAAGGGATACGTCCGAACTGCCGTAGTTTTCCAAAAGATCGTGAAGCAGATAGGCGTAATTGGCTGTAACCCTATCAGTACCGGTAACCGCGGCAACGTAAACCTCTCCCCTGAACGCAAAACTGAAATACGTTTTTCCCGTGTTGGCGTTCTGCATTATTTTTCCCGATTTTATGCCAGAAGGAAGCCCCTCGCTTCCGTACGGCGCAACGTTAAATGAAATTCCCGTTTTTTCGCTTACGTTTTTTATTACGTGTTTAAGTTCGTTATCCATATCACACCTAATTTTTTTTGTGCAATCTGCACAAACATATTTATATTTTACAATGTTTATTCCCATTTTGCAAACGTATTTACCTGTTTTTAATACTTTTTCTAATCATTGGCAGTATACGTATAGTATAACGGCGCCGAAATTATTCAAAATAATTACAGAAGGAGGTAAAGCGCTTCGCCCTAAAACGAAAAAAACGCAGAGCGAAGCCGAAAAACTGAAATGAAAACGAAAAACACCAAAAACACAACTGCTAAAAACGTTTCCAAGTCTGCCGCCGGCAACAAAACCGAAAGCAAAACTCAAAACTGCGGTTCACGTTCTACCAAGAACTGCAAGTAACGGGCGGTAACGAAAATGAAGAAAACCTTTAAGGGCGCGAAGAGTAAAAAAGGAAGCATGGCTTCCGCTTACGACGCGCTCGGAAGTTATACGGGCGTTTACCTCGCGGGCGAATACGAAGAGCCCGTGCAGGACGCAGACGATCTGTAAAAATCAAATATCGGAAAAAGCCCCGTTTATCACGTATAAACGGGACTTTTTCTATTTAAGCAAACCGTATAACCGCGATTTCAATCCGGTAAAATACGCCGAGAACAGATCCCTTCCTTCACGCGGGGCTTCCAGCGTAAATTCGTCTGAAATACCGCCGCTTTTTTTGAGAACGGTAACGGTATCGGCAAACAGAAGCGCCTCGTCGATATCGTGCGTTACGAATACCGAAGTTCTGGGAAATTCTCTGAAAAGACCGTTATACACTTCCATCTGCCTGAGTTTAAGGCCGAGATCGAGCGCGGAAAAAGGTTCGTCCATAAGCAGAAGTTCCGAAGGATAGGCGTAAGCGCGGGCCATTGCCACGCGGCGCGCCATACCGCCCGAAAGGGACACGGGTTTATCGTTGCGCCTGTCGTAAATTTCGGTAAGTTCCAAAAGCTTTTTTATAAGCGGCGCCCTGTCTTCCTTTTTGACGTCAAGAAGAACGTATTCAACGTTTTCCCACACCGTAAGATGAGGAATAAGGCGGCTGTCCTGAAAGATATAGGATATTTTTTCCGGCCGTTCAACTTTGCCTTCATAATCGGTTAAACCCGCTAAAACGTGCAAAATCGTGGTTTTTCCGCTTCCGGAAGGGCCGAGAACGCAGTTTATTTTTCCATCGCCGAAGGTAAGATTCAAACCCGAAAGAACGGTACGGTCGCCGTATTTTTTCGTAACGTTATTCAATGATACCGCCATTTTACGGAAACCTCCTTTACCGTTCTTGCGGCGAGCCTTACGAAAAGTTCGGTGAGATAACTTAACCCTATCGCAACGAGCGTATACGCAAGGATTCTGCCCATATCCACTATGCTTTTACTTTCAGCCATAAGTCCGCCCAAACTAAATCCCGTTGCGGTTACCGCTTCCGCCGCGATTATAAGCTTTACGGTAAGGCTTAAAGTATTTACGATATCCGAATACATAGACGCCCATACCGACGGAATTACAAACCGCGTAAGAACGTATCTTTTTTTTACCTTATACACTTTACCGACTTCGGAAAGACTGCCGCCGCATTGTTTTACCGAAGTGTAGAACGACGAGAAAAGCGTGGGAAATATAACCAGAAAACTTATAAGTACCGCTCTGTACCAGCCTTTTACGGCTATATAACAGATAAATATTACGGAAATTGTGGGAAGCGCGCGGAGAATTACCACCACCGGATAAAACAACCTGAAAAATACTTCGCTTGAAACCGACAGAAGCGCAAGGCACAACGCCGCGAAAAACGCTATTATAAAAGCAAGAACCGAGCGCAGCATCGTATTGCCTACGCCCTTCCAGAAAGCGGATTCTTTAAGCGCCGCCCATAACTCTTTAAGCGCCGCGGTAGGTTTGGGAAGAATCAATTCAATTCCGTAAACCGCCGCCGCTATATACCATACGGTAAAGATTATCAGTATGGTAACTAGCGGCAGCAATCTGTTTTTCAGGTTCATTTTTTATAAAACACCCTTTTTCTCACGTTATCGGCTTATATGCCGTAATAAAAACCGTCGTCGGGCAACTTGCCGCCTATAAGTTTATCGTTGAAAGTTTTAATTACGGTTAAATATTTTTCAACGTTGGTTCTCGCTTCCGCCGCGGAAACGTACCCTACGTTACTGCGTTCGATAATATCTTCCGTGAACTCTATCGCCAAAGAACTGCCATTTTCTTTGAGTATGCGAAGAATTGACGAAGCGTTTTCAACGCACCACGCTTTACCGTTTTCAAGCGTTGAAACGAGAGCGTTCATAAATTCCGCGTCGGCGGAAACTTTATCGGAAACGACCAATCCCGCCTGCGTGTAATCTTCACCGGTGAGTTTTTTCCATTCGGCCTGAATATCGAGTACGGTTTGGGTTTCCGCTTTTTCGTTGCAGTTTGTTACGGCAGGCTCGCCGAGTACGCCGTATTCGGCTTTTCCCGTTTTCAGAAGGGGAACGAGTTCGCTTGCCGCCGCAACGTATTGAAGCGCCACTTTACCGGAAACGGCGGTTTCGCTCTCCTCGAACTCTATTCCGTTTTGCGTAAGAATATATTTGAGCGTAAGATCGGGCGTGCCGCCGCGACCTATGTTGTAAACCACCTTTCCCGCAAGGTCGTTTAACGAAGTTATTGCCGTTTTGCCTACCATATATAAACAACCCGAAACGTTTACCGATACGAACTTTATCTTCACTCCGAGATTGTATACCCGCGCCGCGAGATTTACCGGCATTACCGCTACATCGGCCGTGCCGTTGGTTACGTTGGTAACTATCTCGTCGGCGCCGGAAACGATATTCGCGTTTATTTTAACGCCGCCGATTTTTCCTTCGTTCAATATTCCGGCTACCGCCAACGCGGGAGCCCCGTCCGGAGCCATAAGAACGTATTCGGTTTGCGCGCTCGTTTCGTCGGGAACTTTTTCACACGAAAAAAGAAACGATCCCACCGCAAAGCACAGAAAAAAGGCCAAAAATTTTTTCATACTAATTTACCTCCACGTCGGCAACGGCCGACTTTACTTTTACGTTTTTCAATTTGCCGAGTTTGCCCGCAAGCGCGGAGATCTGCTCGTTGGTGCCGCGTACTATCAGAGAAATAACGTAAACGTTATGCTCCCTGTCGGGCACGCCCGTGCGCGCCGTGATAATATCGGACGAGGCGGATAGTATCTGCTGAACGTTTTCGGCAACGCTCCTGTCCTTTTCGATTATTATGCCCATTACGCCGATTCTCATAATCAAATCACCTCTCAAAAACAAATTGCCTGTTTTTTTACGCAAAAAAAGCGCTTTGATGAATTTTCAAAGCGCAATAAAAGCGGTTTCTGCGTTGTCGCCTGTGCGGAAAACGCGGGAAACCCCACGCCTTACGGTCGGTTCAAAAAAGAAAACTTACTCTCCGAAAATTCATCGATTAGGTTTATTTCATATATATTGTAACACTATACGGAAAGTTCGTCAAGTAAATTCGCCCGTTAACCGGGCGGGAAACGGACCTTTATAAAAATAACAACGGCCTCTCCGAATCGGGAGAGGCCGCCTGTTATAATTTTCTGACTTTTCGGGTATCGAAACCTTTCGGGTTACTTTATCCGAAAAATACTTCGATATGCGCTTTAATCGCTTAAGAGTGAGAACAATATATCGATAAGAGTGGGATTGCCTTCTTCGTACTCGAGAGCGGCTACGTTTTCAGCGGGAATAAAGTCGCTTGCCGGGGCATCGGAAACCGAGATATCTACGTATCCCGCCATACCGGTAACCCAGTCGCCCGCAGACCAGCCTTGTTCGGGGTTATCTTCCTGCATAACGGCCTGAATCTCAAACGTAACTTTGAGTGTAGTGCCCGTTGCGTCAACCACGTTCTCCGAAGATATAACGATGAGCATACTT
>JAGCZN010000181.1 GCA_017959995.1 Clostridia bacterium | reverse complement strand
CTTCTCGGTTTTATAATAGGCGGGGCAAAAGTTACCGTTATTGTGCCGTACGCGGTGTTTTTCGGCATATACCCGATAGCAAACGCGTTTCAGATAAAGTTTCGCATAAACAGAATCCTCGCGCTTATTATAAAAGACGTATGGTTTCTCGGCGCGATGTTTCTGTACTATAAATTGCTCGTTTGGTTCACGGGATACGATTTGTTCGCAGACTTCTCGTTTATTCCCGAAAATATTAAAAAATTTCTTGTGCCCGGCTTGTTCGTTTTCGGCGCGGCGATCTTCGTCGCGTACGATTTCGTGATGATTCGGTTGCAGGCGGCGGTCAAATATTTCGTCGAAAAACTTAAATTCTGATCATGCTTGAAAAGAACGAAGAATACGAAGTTACAATAGAAAATTTCGGGGCTAACGGAGAGGGTGTTGCCAGAATAAACAACTTTGCCGTTTTTATTCCGTTTGCCCTGCCGGGCGAGCTCGTTAAAATAAAGATTGTAAAAGTAAAACGAAATTTCGCTTACGGAAAGCTCCTTGAAGTTATAAAGCCCTCAAAGATAAGAAGATCGGCGGAATGTCCCGTTTTTCATAAATGCGGCGGCTGTAATATGCAGCATATATCATATTCCGAACAACTAAAAATAAAATCCGCCGCCGTACGTGATTGTCTCGCTAAAACCGCCGATATAAATATACACGTTCCGTTGACTGAAAGTTGCGAAAACGAATACCGTTACAGAAATAAATTTCAACTTCCAGTAAGGAACACGCCCAAAGGTAACGTAGTGGGATTATTCCGCGAAGGCACGCACGAAGTGGTGCCGATCGATGATTGTCTTATACAAAAAAAGTGGGCTTCCTGTTTGATTCAGGCGGTTAAAAATTATATAGATACCGGAATCAGCTGTTTTAATGAAGAAAAAAAAGAGGGCTATCTAAAACACGTCGTTGCGCGCGAAGTTTGCGGTAAGATGCTGATCGTTCTTGTGGTGACCGAACGTAAATTAAAAAATATAGATTGTTTTATTGATTTACTCAAAACGTGGTTTTCCGATTTTTCCGTGTTTGTAAATTATAATGCCGGAAACGGTAACGTTATTTTCGGCAGTGATTTCAAACTTGTTTACGGTGAAGAAAGAACGGTTGCGGAAGTGAACGGTATAAAGATGCCGATAGGCCCCGAATCTTTTATGCAGGTAAACGACGAAGTCCGCGATAAAATTTACGCGCGCGTTTCGGAACTTGTAGGCGGCGATAGTAAAACCGCCGTTATCGATGCGTATAGCGGGGCGGGCTTTCTTACCGCTGTGCTTGCCGGAAAAGTCGGGCGCGCTTACGGGGTGGAATGTGTCGCGGAAGCTGTCGCCTGCGCCAACGAACTTGCCCGCGCCAACGGTCTTTCCGATAAGATAACCAATATCTGCGGGAAGTGCGAGGAAGTCCTTCCTGATCTCGTTCGCAGAATTTCGGGCGAATATTCTTCCGTTTCCGTAGTTCTCGATCCGCCGCGAAAAGGGTGCGACGTTGCCGTGCTCAACTCGCTGATCGAAGCGAAACCGCAAAAAATCGTTTACGTATCCTGCAATCCCGCAACGCTCGCGCGCGATCTGGGCATTCTTACGGGCACGCTTTATTACTGCGGCAACGAACTAAAAAAAACGTTTACGCATAACGGATTATATAAAATTGAATTCATTCGGCCGTACGATATGTTCCCCAACACAAAACACGTAGAAACGGTTGTGTTGATGTCGCGGCGATGAATTGCCTTGCGAGAAGGTAGAGTTTATTACTGATTTTTAATATAGTAGCGGAGATAAAAATGCTGAAAGAATATTTATTGGAAAACTGGGCTTTGATCCTCATTGCAACTGCTTTTTTGATCCTTTTGAAAACGACCGTATTTTTAGAGAAAAAGACGATCAGGCGCATGTGCGTTCTGGTTGCCTCGATCTTTCTTCTTTCCATTGTAGTATTTCTTGAATTCTATTGGAACGAACGGGATACGCTACGGGAAGTAAGGGTCGTATTGATGGCTGTACGTTACAGCGCTACTCCGTTCGTAATAGCAATGATTCTGTTCGCTCTGATACGAAAGGCGCGCTGGTTTGTATTCGTTCCTGCCATCGCTTTTGCCGTTATCAATTTCGTTTCCATATTCACGGGTATCGTTTTCAGCATAAGTGACGGAAACACTCTTCAACGCGGTCCGATCGGATATATGCCGTACGTAGCGGTGGGGCTTTACAGTTTCGTTTTGGTTTATACCCTGTTCCGGCAATGCAATAAACAGGCCGTGGAGATCATACCTATCGTTTTTCTTACGCTTGCGTTTGTTTTCGGTTTGATTCTTCCTTTCGTTCTGGGTAAGGATTATTCGAAGATATTCTGTACGACTATTATGATCTCGCTGTTTGTCTATTACGTGTTTTCCATTCTCCAGCTGACCAGTAAGGACGCGCTTACTGGGCTTTTCAATCGTCAGGCTTATTACGCTGCGGTTGACGATAAAACGAAAAATATCACGGGTATCGTTTCAATTGACATGAACGGACTCAAAACGATCAACGATAGGGAAGGCCACGCCGCCGGCGACGAGGCGTTGAAATTTCTTGCGCATTGCTTTATTCGCGCGGGAAAGAATAAGCAGACGATATATCGTGTAGGCGGCGATGAATTCGTGGCCGTTTGCCGAAGGTCGTCCGAAGAAGAAATAAAACAATTTATAGAGAGTGTTCAAAAAAACCTTTCCGGAACGAAATACAGTTGCTCCATCGGTTACAGCTGCGCTGCCGGCGGAACGAAGACGATCGACGAAATGGTCAAAGAGTCGGATGAAATGATGTACGCGGATAAGGCAAACCATTACAAGAATTCCGGTAATAACAAATAATAAAGCGGTAAAATCCGCAAATTATAAGCGGGCGTTTTTATATTTTATTCCCGTTTTCGCCATCATTTCGCGATAATTAAGTTGACATTATAAAAATTTTTTTATATTATAATATAGTATAAATAATTGTATAGAAACGGAGATAAAGGTATGAACGAAGTAATGAATGCCATTCTTTCGAGAAGAAGTATACGAAAATACACGGATAAACCCGTTCCGGAAGAGATCCTCGGAGAACTCGTGGACGCGGCGCTTCACGCGCCGAGCGGAATGTGCGGAAAAACGTGGAATTTTACCGTCGTTTGCGGGAAGGACGCCATAAAAAAACTCTGCACCGCAATATCCGAAGCACTCGGAAGATCGGGGTACGATATGTACGGACCGGCCGCACTTATAATTCCGTCGAATCTTAAGGAAAACCGCTTCGGAAAAGAAGATAACGCCTGCGCCCTGCAAAATATATTTATTGCCGCGCAATCGTATGGCGTGTCGTCCGTGTGGATAAATCAACTTCAGGGCATTTGCGATTCGCCCGTTATCCGCCCCGTTTTACGCGAGTTCGGCATACCGGACGATCACGTTGTTTACGGTATCGCGGCGCTCGGGTACGCGGATCCTTCCCAACCCGCGCCCGTCTATAAAAACGCGGGTAAAGTACGTTACGTCAGATAAAAACCTAAATCGCTTTGGAAATGGAATTATGAAAAATATAACGATAAAACCTGAAGAATGTGTGATTATGCCCTTCGGCGGGTTGCCGGAAGAATGGGAAAACAGGCTGTATCAGGCAGAATTGATTTCGCACGAAATATTGTTTGAATACTCCGCAAAAGAAAACGCCCTGTATTTGTCGAAATACGGAGTGGAACTGTTTATTCCCTACAAAAAAACGGCGTTTCCCAAAAGCACTTTGGGCGAGCTGAAAGCAATGCTCCCGCACGATTTGGAAATGCTGATTTCAAAAATACGGAAAGCCACCCCCGATAACCCTAACGTAAAATACGAGTGTTCGCTTAATATAGGCGGCGACACTCCCCGTGCGAGAATTATTATGCGTGCCGCGTTTAACGGAAACGAGATAGCGTCGTTAACGGGTAAGTGCGTTAATATTGACGAGGAATGTAAAAGGACCGAAGCGTTATATTACGCCGCCTGTCACGACGAGTTGACCGGCCTTTACCGAAACAATCACGCGAGAGAAAAAATAATAGATATGCTAAAGAATACCGATAATAATTACGTTCTCGGCATATTCGATATTGACCATTTCAAAAAAGTGAACGACGATTTCGGCCATACCGTGGGCGACAAGGTGCTTATAAGCGTAACCCAACGCGCGCTCAAAAACATCCGTGACGACGGGACCGACGTTATTTCCCGCGTAGGCGGGGACGAGTTCGTAGTATTTATCGAATACGAAAACGATCCCGACGAATCCGTTCAGAAATTCTTCAATTCACTGAAAGGCGATTCCGAGGGGGTAAGGTATTCCGTAAGCATGGGCGTTGCCGATACGCGGCTTCTCGGCCGCGATTACGACGTGCTTTTCCGTTGCGCCGATCAGGCGCTTTACGCAAGTAAACGCGTAGGCAGGGGCGTTTGTTGTTTCTATAACATAAAAATGCAGGGAAACATATTCCGCACCATTTAATCGTTATTTGCAAAGAGGAAGAAGTTCACCCGTTTTTTACAGGGAGAAATAAATTGAAAATAAACAGAAAAATCAAACAACTTGATAAAATGAACGTCGTCAAGATAGCGGTGCTCGTGCTCGTTATGATCGCGGTCGAAACGGTCGCGGCGATTACCGTTTATTTCGGCGCCGTTTCGGTTGCGCTTAACGGAATTTACGACGGTTATTCCATAGATATGAAACGCGTTGCCGAAGAATTCAACGAAATTCTCGAAAACGATTATAACGGCGGCGCTCCTTACGATATTGACGGAAGTCTTTCGGGCGACGATCTTACCCTCGATTATGCCGGGGAAAGTTTCGAATATAAAATTTCTCATACCATAAAACCGAATATTGAAAATAAAAAGATAAATTTTTACGAGTTATCCGAAATGATAGATAACCCGTCCAAAGATGAATTTATCGTTACGGACAAGCACGTTTACGCGGTATATACAAAAAACGAAACGGGCACCGAACTGTATTTCAGAGACGTTGAAACGCTTATTTCGGCTTTGCAGTTCAGAAGTTTCGAGGGCGTTGCCATCTTCAGCGACAGCCGCCGCGCAGTTTTCGTTACCACGCCCGAACTTAAACGCTATCTCGAATACAACCTTATATTTTCTAAACAAAACGTGGAAACGAAATCCGCAAAACTCGGCGAAAATAACTACGCGCTTTCGTTATCTCCGCTTGCGGATACCGATTTTTATCTGGGCGCTTACGCCGATTTCGCCAAGGGGGACGAGGCCGTTACCACGCTCGGGAATCAGGTGCTTATAACAACGGGGATACTCGTATTCCTCACCATTCTGCTTTTGGGGTTCGGCATATATCTTTCGGGCGGAACGGGAACGAGAAAGGAATACGCCTATAAAATAACGGTCGATTCCGAGGGGAAAATCATTAAAGCAAACAGGGATTTCAAGGAAGATTATCCCGAAACCACCGTGATAAAAGAGCGTGTGAACCATTTCAGCGAAAACGAATTTTACGCGTTGAGCGTAAAGCGCGGCGAGGCGGACGATATTCTCGTTTGCGGCGTAAACAAGCGTACGGGCGGCACTATTTCGCTTAACGCGTCGCGCCTTACTATACCTTTCGGCGCCGCTATGGAAACCGAGCGCAGCAACGACACGATGGAGGACGTTTACCGTTCGTATTCCCAAAAGAACAAACAGGTGCTTGTCGGCGATATATTCATGGTGAGCATGCATGATATAAAAACCGTATTCGGCAAGGATTTTTCAGACAAAGCGCAGGCTATAATCATCGAAAAAATACGGGAGAGATTTCAAAACGTCTTTCCTCTTGACGTATATCATATAGGTATTCTTATGCCGGAAGGCAAACAAATGCAGGCGGCGCAAAGGGATTTGGCGGAGATAGTGGATTATCTCAACCGCGCCTTATACGTTGATGAAATTCTGATAAACGTAAAAGTGAAATGCGGTTTCTCGCTCGTTGATAAAACAATGGAAGACCGTTCTTTCGATTACGCCCTCGGCTCGGCGGAAGCGGCGCTTAAAAGAACTATGGAAGAAACTTCCGACGCCGCGTCGTCCAAAAATTTCTATCTTTACCACGAAGATCAGAAAAAACTTTATTCAAGGTACTTCTTAAAGATCGACGTTGTGAAGATGTTGGAACAAGGCGATTTTGAAATGCAGTATCAGCCGCAATACAGCATGAAAAGGGGCAGAATAGTGGCTTTTGAAGCACT
>JAGCZN010000180.1 GCA_017959995.1 Clostridia bacterium | reverse complement strand
TGTTTACGCAACCCAAAATCAAAGTATCGGTTTCTTTTTCTATCAAACAGTCGTTCTCGCTTTTGTATTTTTTGTCATTCTCGTCAACCTTAATGCTTGCAAGGTTGTAGCAAAGGGCAAACGCTTCTTCACCTATCTCCGCAACGTTTGCGGGAAAACTGATGCGCGTCAGATTATCGCATCCGAAAAACGCTCTGTAACCTATTTTAGTAACGCTTGCGGGAATCTCCACGATAATTAAATATTTGCAATCTTCAAACGCGTTCGAAGGGATATCCGTAACGCCGTCTTCTATCGTTACTTTATAAATATCGTTTCTGCCTTTATACTTTCCGGCGCGCATATCGTAAGAGTTTGCGACGACCGCCGTCGAGCCGTCCTTTTTATTGCACGCCGAAAGCGCCGCTACGGCTATTGCCGCCGCGACCGATATCAAAATGACCGCAAAAACCTTTCTCATTTTCTTCACCACCATTTAATCAAAAAAATCAAACCGACGTATCCGTCAAAAAAACCACGTTTGCGGCGTTAAGTTCGTCGTTTCCCGAATCTTTTTCCACGTTATTCCACTTGGCAAGATCGCCTTTATAATAAACCGCGGAAAGTTTCTTACACAATTTAAACGCATTTTCGCCTATGCGAGCGATTTTTTCGCACATATTTATTGAGTTTATGCCGCTGCAACCGTAAAAAGCGTGATTTTTAATTTCCGTCACGTTTTCCGGAACGACAAAACTATTGAGCGAAGAGCAATTATAAAAAGCGTATGCTCCGATAGTAGCGACGGTTTTTGGCAAAATTATTTCATTTATGCCGCTACATCCGTAAAAAGCGCCGAAAAGGATCTCTCCGCCTGTTACCGTGACCGATTTCAAAGTTGCGGGTATGTAATACGTATCGCTCGCCGCTTCGGTCAAAGATTCCCCGTAATAATATTGCGTGGTCGCAACGCCGCCGGTATATTTTGTTTTACCGAATATGTATCCCAAAGGATACTGATTAGTACTTTGGGGATCGACCCCTATCTTCGATCCGACGAAAGGTATCGTGAGTTTTTCTAATGACGAACAACCGCCGAACACGTAATCACCGATTTCTTTAACGGTGTCGGGAATAACTACGTTTTTCAAACCGACGCAACCGAAAAAAGCCGACCTTGCTATTTTTTTAACGCTCGCGGGGAATATCACGTTCGTTATCTTCCCGCACCCGTAGAACGCGGCAAAACCGACTTTCTCCACGCCTTCGGGAATAACGAGTTCGCCTTCCGTAACGAGTTTGTAACCGTTTAAGGTCGTAACAAAAAGATCCGCCCCGTTTGACAATGGGTTTGCGTAAGCGTTTTTAAAACTCAAATTGCACCAATCGGACAGATCTCCGCCGTAATAAACGTTTGAAAGATTTTCGCAATTTTTAAAAGCGTTTGTGCCTATGATCTTAACGTTTTCGGGGATCGTAACGCTCGAAAGTTGCTTGCAGTTCTCAAACGCGCCGCAGTTGATCGCGCCGCCCGTAATTATAACGGTCTTCAGCGAAGACGGAACGTAATAGGTGGTTTCGGTGGTGGATTCAAGACTTTCACCGTAATAATTTTGTTTCGTCTCGACAGCGCCGGTAAAACTATCCGTTCCGAATAAATACCCGAAAGGATATTGATTATTGTCGTCTGGAGACACATCGGGTCTTGCACCGATAAACGGGATAGTCAACCTTTCCAATGAAGAGCATCCGTTTAATAATCCTTGCTTGATTTCGGTAACGCCGTTTTTGATCTCAAACGTCTTTAACCCCGAACAATTTTTGAAAACGTAACTGCCTAATTTAGTGACCGTATCGGGAACGATATAATCGGTTAGTCCCGTGCACCCGCAAAAAACGTAATCGCCCAATTCCCTGACGCTGTCGGATAACACGGCTTCGGTTATTCCTTCGCAATCACAAAAAGCGGATTTCCCTATACTCGTAACGCTTTCCGAAAATTCGACGCCCGTTATCCCTTTACACCCGTAAAACGCGGCGAAACAGATATTTTTAATCCCTTCGGGAATAACGAGTTTGCCTTTCGTAACGAGTTTATAACCGTTTAAAGTCGTAACGAAAAGATCCGCCCCGTTTGATAATGGGTTAGCAAGAGCGTTACTAAATTTCAGACTGCACCAACCGGACAGATCTCCGCCGTAATAAACATTTTCCAGCTTTTCGCAATTTTTAAAAGCGTTTTCCCCAATAGTTTTGATACTTTTAGGGAGATCGACGGAAATCAAATTCGAACATCCTTCGAAAGCGCTTGCGCTGATATCCGTAACACCCTCCGAAAAAACAACTTTTTCTATATCGTTACGATCTTTATATCGGTTTTCGGTCAACGTTTCCTGTTCCGATATCGTAACGGTCAAAAGTTCTTTATCGCACGCCGAAAGCGCCGCTACGGCTATTGCCGCCGCGACCGATATCAAAATGACCGCAAAAACCTTTCTCATCACGTTCTCCTTATGATACCTATGTAAAAACACTTTATTATTTTAACAAAATTAT
>JAGCZN010000179.1 GCA_017959995.1 Clostridia bacterium | reverse complement strand
GAAAAAACTGAATATTATTTCCGATATGTAAATGCATAGGCGCGAACTCGAAGAAATTATAAACAAAGCGGGTATAGTAAAGTACGACGGAATTTTCATTTCCTGCGAGTACGGTACAAGTAAAACGCAACGGCTTTTCGAGTGCTATAAAAACAAAGTAAAAGCAAAATCGTATCTGCACGTCGGCGATAATTTTTTATGCGATATAGAGGCTCCGTCCAAAGTCGGGATTGACGGTTTCAGGTTGAAAACGTCAGCGGAAATTCTTGAAAGTTTAGGCGGCGTTGCGTCGGAAGATTTTAAGGAAAGATGCCGGCAGGCGGAATATATAAGCATAAAATACAACAACCCGTTTTACGGGGGGCAATAACCGGATGGAAAAATATCAGAAAGAGCGCTACGCCGGCGCGGCGCATACGAACAGAATACGCTTATCGATACCTGAAAACGGTAAAACGGTAGACGTTTCCAATCCCGAAGTTTCGGCTTTTTCAAAAAGTTACGAAGAAGGTATATCGGCCATTATTCCTTTTAAGGAAAACCGCTATGCGCCGCTTCCCGTGCGTTTCGAGTGGACGGGCCCCGCAGGAACCGAAAAATTCGTGCTTGCGCTTTCCGATAACCCGAAGTTTATCGGAGGAATAACCTACACGGTAAAACGCAAGCGTTTTTCGGTTCGTATTCCGTTTCGGTCGGTTACGGTATATTGGAAGGTTTACGGCGTAATCAAAGGTAGATTATACGTGAGCGAAACCTTTTGTTTTTTTCTTAAATCCATACCTTCGGAAGTGTTTTTGAACGGTGTTTACAACACGCGCGATATAGGCGGGTATAAGGCTACGACGGGTAAAACCGTGAAAATGGGAACGGTTTATCGCGGGGGAGATTTGGACGGAATAACCGACGCGGGAAAGCGCGTTGCGAAAAACGTTCTGAAAATACGCGCCGTGCTTGATTTGCGCCGGGCGAACGAAGGTAACGCAAGTAAAAAATTCTCGTCTTTGGGCAGGGAAATCAAACGCGTAAACGAATGCGGGTGTATGTATACGGGATATCATCGGAACGGCGGCGTAATTGCCGGCAAAGACGGGATAGATACCCCTGAAGGAGCCGGCAAATTGGTAAGAGAACTCCTTTTTTTTGCCGATAAGAATAATTTCCCCGCTTACGTACACTGCGTTTTAGGCAGGGACAGAACCGGAACCCTGATCATTTTTCTTCTCGGAATTTGCGGCGTTGAAAAAAGGGATATTACGTACGATTACGAGTTGTCCTTTCTGTCGGAAAAAGGCAGAGACGCTGATACCGACGTGAAAAAAATATTGAATTATGCGGAAAACGTTTTTGCTTACGTGGATTCTTTTCCCGGAGAAACGCTGCAAGATAAAATGACGGATTTACTGTTGAAAGCGGGTATGAAAAAAACGCAGATCGCAAAAATACGAAAAAATCTGCTGGCGTAATTATCCGTTCTTGCAAAAATAAGTTTGCGAGTAAAACGAAATTGTGAATCGGCCGTGGATTTCGGATCTCATTATCTCAACCAAACGGGATAAAGTCTGTTTTATGCAGATTTATCCTTTTGTTTTATTGGTTTTAACGCGTTGAAATCAAGTTTCGGAAACATTTTTTCGGGGTGTTTCGCATTGGTATTTTCAATAATGCCCGCGGGGCGCGAACGTTCAGGTATTCAGTCGGAGCGTCCCGGCGAAGCTGCGGCGAAATACGTAAAATCAATTTTTTTCAAAAAAAGGAGTCAAAACGGGTTACTTTTTAACAATTATATGGTAAAATAAAAAAGTATCGGGAGAAAAACCGAAGCAACGCGCGCTTTGATATGGCAGAAATTACTTTAAGATAAAGGGTTTTCAGCGGTGAACCGCTCTTTGCGGCGATCGGCGCAACGAGAAAAACTGAGTATGAGCGAAAAGTATATTTACGTAATAGTATCGGCAACTTATACTAAAGCGGGAAAAGTAATACGAATGGTTACGAGATCGGTATATAATCACGTATCGCTTTCGTTTGACGAAAACATGAAGGAACTTTATTCGTTTGCCCGTTTGTATTACGATCTTCCATTCGTAGGTGGGCCGGTAAAAGAAACTTACGATAGGTTTTGTCTTCACAAACCGTCCGGCGGCGTATCTATAAAGGTCTATAAAATTCCCGTTACCGAAGAAGCTTTCAATGCCGCCCGTGCGCGCGTGCGCGAAATCTTCAACGACGGTGAATACGCCTATAATCTTATTTCGGCGTTTACTTTTATGTTTCGTCACGGCGTTGAAAGATATAAAACTTTCACGTGCTCGGAATTTGTTTCTCACGTTCTCAGAATCGCCCGTCCCGACGTTTTGCCCGATATCCCGGATTGCAAAATAGTGCCCGACGATTTTACCGATTTTCTTGCCCCGTTTGAAATTTACCGCGGCGCTCTGAACGGTTTCATTCAGTTCGGAGAAAGTACCGACGAAGAATTTTTCGATAAAATTGCGTTCGTACCGCGTTGGTACATGACTTTTATTTACATAAAAACGAGGTATTCCAAAACGTATCTCAAAAACCGCCAACGGGCCGGAAACCATACGTAAAAACCCGTTTTCATTCGCCGCGTTTAATCGTTCGCCTTTCGCGGCGTTTTTTATTTGAATTCTTTGTCCGACGATAATCCGTTATTTCCGCAAATTTATCGTAATTGAAAATACGGTCGGTATTTGGTTGTTAAAAAAAAGGTAAAGTTGTATAATATCGTTAATAAGTTAAAGGATGCGGTTATGAAACTTTACGCAATAAGCGATCTTCATCTTTCTACCACTGCCGAAAAACCTATGGACGTTTTCGGCGGAAAGTGGGTGAATTATATGGAAAAGATTCGCGCCGACTGGCTTGAAAAAGTCGACGACGGCGACGTGGTTCTTATTGCCGGAGACGTAAGCTGGGCAATGCAGCTTGAAAACGCCATTACTGATATTAAAACGCTTGCCGATCTTCCCGGAAAAAAGGTTCTGATCCGCGGCAATCACGATTATTGGTGGAACGGAATATCAAAAATACGCGCTGAGCTTCCCGAAAACTTCTACTGCCTTCAGAACGATTGCCTGCGTTTTCCGTCCGTCGTGCTGTGCGGATCCAGGGGATGGGTGGTTGAAGGCAGTCCCGACTTCGGCGAGCAGGACAAAAAGATATATCTGAGAGAGGCTGAAAGACTGAAACTTGCTTTTTCGCAGGTCGGAAAAGTCAGACAGGAAGGAGACGAAATTATCTGCATGGTACATTTTCCGCCCTTCAACGTAAAGAGAGAAAACTCGCTGTTTACTGAAATTTTCGAAAAAAACGGAGTAAATAAAGTGGTTTACGGCCATCTTCACGGCAGAGAAAGCCGCGTCGACAGATATTTGGTAAAAAACGGTATAGAATATTTTTTAACTTCATGCGATCAAGTTGATAACAAGCTCGTTTTCATACACGAAGTGCCCTAAATCACGCATTAACTGCTTTTAAGGAGTATTTACATGGAAAACCGAATGGAAACGGAAGGCGAAAGTAAAGTGAAAAACTACTTCAGAAACCTTCCTAAACGCTACTTTATAGATGCTTTCACCGGTATGGCGCAGGGGCTTTTCGTAACCCTTATCGCCGGCACGATAGTAAAGACGATAGGAAGTCTTATCGGCGATAACCCCGTGGGTAGGATCTTCGTTCTTATCGGTCAGATCGCAAGCGTTCTCATGGGCGCCGGAATAGGCGCGGGTATAGCAAACTATCTTAAAGCGCCGAAACTCGTTATTTTTTCCGCTATAGTGGCGGGCTTTATGGGAGCCTTTGCCGAACAGATTTTAGGCGCGGCGGTAACGTATAATTCTATGACCGTCGGTTTTGACGGAACGATCGCCGCCGTTGCGGGCAGGGTAACGCTCGGTCTTCCCGGTAACCCCATAAGCGCTTACGTGTGTTCGCTCATGGCGGTGGAGATAGGCTCGCTCATTGCCGGAAAGACGAAACTCGATATATTATTGGTGCCGTTAACCTGCGTTTTAGCCGCCTTTTTAGGTTGTATCGTGTCGTTGCCGTTTATATGGCTCGTAAGTTTGCTAAGCAAGGGAATAGCCGTTGCCACGGGCGCGGTACCTTTCGTTATGGGTATAATAATTGCCGTCGTTATGGGCGTGCTTTTAACTATGCCAACGTCGTCTGCGGCTATATGGGTAACGATCGCAACGCAGGCGGCGGCGGAAGACGCCGATATAATCGCTTTGGCGGGCGGAGCGGTAGTAGTCGGTTGCGCCTGCCACATGGTGGGCTTTGCCGTTATGTCCTTCCGTGAAAACGGTTGGGGCGGGCTCGTTTCGCAGGGGCTCGGCACTAGTATGTTGCAAATACCTAATATAATGAAAAAACCCGTTCTTATAATTCCGCCGATAATCGCAAGCGCGATATGCGGGCCGCTTTCAACTTGCGTATTCAGGTTGCTGTGCGATGCTTCCGGCGGCGGCATGGGCACGAGCGGGCTCGTAGGCGTGATCGGCGTAATAAACCTTTCCGCGCAGCAAAACCCGTGGCTGATGTGGATAGGAATTGTATTGTTAATGTTTGTTTTACCGGCCGTTTTATGTTTTTTGTCGTCGGAATTTATGCGGAAAAAGAGTTGGATAAAAGAAGGCGATCTGAAAATCTGACTTAAAATGATAATTTCAAATACCTCCGAATACAATAGAGTATAGGAGGTATTTTATTATGGAAAACGGTTTACAGATGCTGTCGCTTGAAGAACAAAAACGTTTAACGCTCACTTGCGTTCAGGCGGTTGAATCATTCACAGGAGAAAAGATCAAGCTGAAAGTCGTAACTGGCTCGCTTATTATTTCGGGCGAAAAACTTAAAATAAATTCCTTTTCCGAAAACAGCGGAGCGTTTTCGTGCAACGGCGTGATAACTTCGCTTTCTTTCGGGCAAAAAAAAGAAAATATCGTAAAGCGGCTTTTCAAATGATTTTACGGTCGGATAATCAGCTGTATTATTTTTGGGCGTGTTTTTTAACGGGCGTATTCTCGTCTGCTTTTTACGCCGTACTTTCTGTTCCGCGCTACTTTTCTAAAAACAAAATTATAGTGTTTTTATGTGATATAAGCTACTTTTTGTGTTTTATCGCAATATACGTTTACGCGTCGGTAAGATGGAAGTTTCCCGATTTCAGACCGTACATGCCGTTTGCGGCGTTTTCGGGCGCGGCCGTTTCGGTCATTATTTTGCGAAATACGCTTGCAAAACCGACCGTAATGTTGTATAATTTACTCGTAAATAAAATACGTTCTCTTACGGAGAGGATAAATGACCGAAAAAAGAGCGAGAAGGTTGGTGTCCGCGGGTGTGGCGGCGGCGGTGGTGCTGCTCGCGTTTCTGCTCGTGGTTATAGCGTTCCAGATGGTTTGTCTGTTACAGGCGAAAAAGGAACTTTCCGACCTGCAAAAAACGGAAAAAGAATACGAAAGACTCATAAACGAAACGCAAGACGAGATAGACGTTTGGCTTGAAGAGTGGAAGATAGAGGAGGCGGCCAGGAAATACGGCTTCAGAAAGAACGCCGATTAACGCCTTTTATGGAAAAAACCGCAATTATTGACGTCGGCTCGAATTCCGTCAGACTCGCCGTTTTTCACGGGCAAACGGCTGAATACAAAACGCTTATAACAACGCGCCTGGGCGAAGGTGTTTCGTCGGGTCGGCTTGACGGGGAAGCCGTTTTACGCACGGTAAACGCAATTTCACAGCTTAAAAACGCCGCTTCTTCCCGCGGGGCGTCCGCGTTGTACGCATTTGCTACCGAGGCGGTTAGAAGAGCGGAAAACGGAAGCGTTTTTTTACAAAAAACTCTCGCTCAAACGGGAGTTTATATTTATATTGCGAGCGGTGAAGAAGAAGCCCTTCTCGCCGTGAAAGGCACTCTCGGTCAGAACGACGGCGCGGTGATTGACCTTGGCGGGGCAAGCACGGAAATAGCCGTTCAGAAGGGAAGGAAGCTCGTTTATTCTCATTCTCTGCCTGTCGGCGCGGTCGTTCTTAAAAACGATTGCGGAACGGATGAAAACAAATTAACCGCCTATATCGCGCAAAAAACGATGGAATACGGAAACATTCCCCCGGTGGATAACGTAGTTGCGGTGGGCGGTACGGCAACGTCGGTAGCGGCGTGCGTTATCGGGCTGAAAGAATACGATCCCGATAAAGTTCACGGCGCGCGCATTACGGTTGAACAAATAAGCAAACTAACGGAAAAGCTCGGGAAAATGTCGCCCGAGAAAATATACGGAACGTATCCGGTGGATCGCCGCCGCGCGGAAATTCTTTTCGGCGGGGCTCTGTTGCTTAAAGGTGCGGTTGAAAAAATCGGTTCGGGTTATTACGTTGCCAGCGAAAACGATAATCTTGAAGGTTTTTACGCCCTGCTTTGCGACAATGCGATAAAAGCAAGAAAAACGTTGCTTTAAGGTGAAAAATGAAACTTAAAAGTAGAATTCTATACATTTTTTTGCTTCTTGCCGGTTTCTTCGGTTTCGCGGTTTGGTGCGTTTTTTCGGCTATAACGATTTTTAGCGCCGTTCCCTGGTACGTATTCGTTCCGCTTTTTATTTCGGGGCTTGCTTTTACGGTTTATGCGGGTATCGTTCTTCACGAAGCAGGACATTTGGTTTTCGGGTTGTTTGCGGGAATGAAGTTCAAGGAACTTCGCATTCCGTTTTTCATCATACGGTCGTCAAACGGGCGGATCAAAGTATTTTTCAACGTTAAAAATTCATTTCTCGGCTCCTGCGAAATGTATCCTTCCGGCAGCGGGATTCCGTACCCCAAAGCCTTCGCATGGGAAGCGTTTGGCGGACTGGCTGGTTCTTTCACGGCGCTTTCGGTAAGCGTGTTATTTTTGATATTAACCCCGTTTATCAGCGCTTATCCCGTGATTTTATTTGGCTTTGCCGCTCCGTTTCTATACGTTATTCTGCTTGAAAATGCTTTTCCCGCGGAAGTTAACGGAGCGCGTACGGACGGCGGTCAACTGCTTGAAATATTAAGAAAAACCCCGTCTTCTCAAGTGCTCGTTTCAGTTCTTACCGCACAGGCGTGTTACCGTGCGGGCAAGGCGCCTTCGGAACTGCCTTACGAACTTCTGTTCAACGTTCCGCAGATTCCCGAAAACGACTCGAATTACGCCCTGCTTCTTAACAACCGTTATCTTTACGCGCTTGACTGCGGCGATATTTCCGCTCTTAAAGATGCGCACCTCCGCATACGCGACGTTTTGCCCAACCTTCCGGAAGTTTACGCCGAACAGCTTATTTGCGACATTTTCTTCGACAGTTTGTTTACGTTCCCGGACGACGAATTCGTAAAGGTCAATAAAAACGCGGTTTTCAAGACACTCGACGCGGACGACGACGTAAATTCCTGCCGTATACGCGGTTATTACTATTTGCGCGCGGGCGATACGGCAAAGGCGTTTGCCGAGATAGAAAAGGGGAGAAGTCTTGCCCGAATTTATCCTATGCCTGGCATAGCGAAAATGGAACTCCGCCTCATTTCCGAACTTGAAAGTAAAATTGCCCTGATCGCTTTACGCCCGTAACGCGGAAGGAATACCGTGCAAATAACGATAAAACAGAACCCGCCGCGGGTCCGTACGGACGCCGCGGCGGGTTTCGTATAAGTTTATTTACGTGCGATAAAAATTTTTACTTGCAGATAACGTTTATAAGTCTGTTGGGTATTATTATCACGTTTACAACGTTCTTTCCTTCGGTTTCCGCTGAAATTTTAGGCTCGGCAAGCGCGGCGGCGCGAATTTCTTCAACCGATGCGTCCTTGCTTACCACGAGTTTACATCTCATTTTGCTGTTTATCTGTACGGCGTATTCAACTTCGTCGCGTACGAGCGCGGAAAGGTCGGCCTGCGGATACGCGCTTAAGAAAACGGATTTTTTTCCGCCGCCGAGAGACCACAGTTCCTCGGCGAAATGGGGAACGAACGGGGCTAGAAGCAGTATAAGATCGTTCACGCAATCTTTCATAAGTTTGATGTTTTTAACGGAATCGTCGGCCGCGTCGTATTTATAAAGCGCGTTCACGTATTCCATAAGCCTTGCGACCGCGGTGTTGAACGAAAACACTTCCACGTCCTTATTTACGTTAAGTATCGCATAATTTCTCGCGTAGTTAAGTTCTTTTTCCGCTCTGCCGAAAGCTACGTTTTTGCCCTTCGTCGCGCGTGTTTTTTCGGCAAGTCTTTCAACTCTGTCAAGGAATTTTGAAACGGATTTTATCCCGTCGTCGTTCCACGGCCCGCCTTCGGTATAACTGAAACCGAACATCAGATAAAGCCTGAAAACGTCGGAACCGTACTGTTCTATATAGTCGTCCGGAGAAATAACGTTCCCCTTCGATTTACTCATTCTGTTGCCGTCGGGGCCCAAAATGACTCCCTGATGGGTAAGCGATTTGAAAGGCTCGCCGAAAGTCAGGTATCCCATATCTCTGAGCGCTTTCGTTATAAATCTCGCGTAGAGAAGATGCATGCAGGCGTGCTCGGGGCCGCCCACGTATTTATCCACGGGAAGCATCTTGTTTATAATCTCTTTATCGAACGGGGCGTCGGGGTTTTTCGCATCGGGATAGCGTAAGAAATACCAGCTCGAACACACGAAGGTATCCAGCGTATCGGGATCCCTCGTCGCTTTTTTGCCGCACTTCGGGCAGGTGGTATTCATAAATTCCGCGCATTTGGCAAGCGGAGATTTTCCGTCCGGCCTGAACTCCACGTTGTAGGGGAGTTTTACGGGCAGATCTTTATACGGCACGGGAACTTCGCCGCAGTTATCGCAATAGATCATAGGTATCGGCGCGCCCCAATATCTCTGTCTTGAAACGAGCCAGTCGCGCAGTCTGTAATTGATGCAGTGCGATCCTTTACCTTTTTGGGCAAGGGAATTTACTATCGCCTTTCTCGCTTCGGCGCTCGTCATTCCGTCGTATCCTATGCTGTTTACGAGAATACCGTCTTCGCAGAAGGGAAGAGTATCGTCTCCGCCGCCCGAAACTATAACGCGGTTTATGGGCAGACCGTATTTAACGGCAAAGTCGTAATCCCGTTCGTCGTG
>JAGCZN010000178.1 GCA_017959995.1 Clostridia bacterium | reverse complement strand
TTGTCCTCGTCTATTTCAACGGCGGTTTTAAGGTAGTGGCGAAGTTGTTTTTCGTCGGCCACTATTTGCATAGCCCTGCCGCCGAGAACGAAACTCGGCCGCACGAGCACGGGATAGCCTATCTTGGCGGCGGCTTTTACGCCGTCCTCTATATTCGTTACCGCGCACCCTTCCGGTTGGGGAATATCCAATTTTTCAAGCAATTTCTCGAAAAGCTCTCTGTTTTCGGCTTTATCTATCGCTTCGCAATCGGTACCGACTATCTTTACGCCGCGTTTCGCAAGGGGATCGGCAAGGTTTATCGCCGTTTGCCCGCCGAGGGAAGCTACTACGCCTTCGGGCCGTTCGAAATCTATTATCGCCATAACGTCTTCGGGCGTAAGCGGCTCGAAATAAAGTTTGTCGGCGGTGGTGTAATCGGTGGAAACGGTTTCGGGGTTATTGTTTATTATTATCGCCTCATAGCCTTCGCGCTTTATCGTCTGCACGGCGTGAACGGTGGAATAATCGAACTCTACGCCCTGCCCTATGCGTATGGGGCCCGCGCCGAGAACGAGAAGTTTGTTTTTATCGGTAAGCCGCGATTGGTTCACGCAGTTTTTATCCACCTGATTAAGATAGGTTGAATACAGATACGCAACGTATTTGCCCGTATGAAGGGTATCTACCATTCTGAACACGGGCGTTACGCCGTTTTCCTTTCTCATCCGGTAAACGGTGAGTTCGTCGGTATGCCACAACTTTGCAACGGTCTTATCGGAAAAGCCCAGAACCTTTGCCGCTTTCAGGGCGGTAACGTCGTTCGGTTTGCCTTTGAGAATGTTTTCCATCTCCACAATCCTCACGAGGCTCTCTATGAAAAGCGGGGTTATCATGGTGGCTTTATAAAGTTCTTCAACGCCCGCGCCGAGGCGGATAAGCTGCGTTATAGCGAATATTCCGTCTGACTTGAACTCGCTTACGTAAGAGAACAGCTCGTCTTTCGTCATTCCGTCAAACTTGGCGAGATACAGATGGTCGGCCCCCGTTTCTAGCGAACGCACGGATTTAAGCATACATTCGTCAAGCGTGGAACCTATGCCCATAACTTCGCCCGTGGCCTTCATCTGCGTGCCTAATACGTTTGAGGCGGAAGTGAATTTATCGAACGGAAACCGCGGGAATTTAGCCACCACGTAATCGAGCGACGGCTCGATAGCGGCCGTTCCGCCCGCAACGGGAATCTCTTCAAGCGCCATGCCCACGGCGATCTTCGCGGTTACCCTCGCTATCGGATAGCCGCTCGCCTTCGACGCGAGCGCCGACGACCTTGACACCCTCGGGTTGACCTCTATAAGATAATATTCGCTCGAATTCGGGTTGAGCGCGAACTGAACGTTGCACCCGCCTTCTATTTTCAATTCTCTTATTATTTTGATAGCGCTGTCGTTCAGCATTTTTAGGTCGTGTTCGTTCAGCGACATTATCGGCGCCACCACGATGGAATCCCCGGTGTGCACGCCCACGGGATCCACGTTTTCCATTCCGCATATCGTTATGGCGTGATCGTTCGAATCCCTCATCACTTCGAACTCTATCTCTTTATAACCCTTAACGCTCTTTTCCACCAGCACCTGATGCACGGGCGAAAGCGCAAATCCGTTAAGGGCTATTTCAACCAGTTCGTTTTCGTCGTTGGCAAAGCCGCCGCCCGTTCCGCCGAGCGTGAACGCGGGCCGAAGTACCACGGGATAGCCTATTCTTCCGGCCGCGGCCTTAGCCTGTTCGATATCGTAAGTTATTTCCGAAGGAATAACCGGCTCTCCTATCGATTCGCACATCTCCTTGAACAATTCCCTGTCTTCCGCGCGCTCTATGCTGGTGCTGCTCGTTCCCAAAAGTTCCACGCCGCACTCTTTCAGAACGCCCTTTTTTTCAAGCTGCATGGCAAGGTTCAGCCCCGTTTGCCCGCCTATTCCGGGAACTATCGCGTCGGGCCGCTCGTACCTTAAAATTTTCGCCACGTATTCGAGTGTGAGCGGTTCCATATAAACCTTATCCGCTATGGAAGTGTCCGTCATTATGGTGGCGGGGTTGGAATTTACGAGAATTATTTCGTATCCTTCCTCTTTCAACGCAAGACACGCCTGCGTGCCCGCGTAATCGAATTCCGCCGCCTGCCCTATAACTATCGGGCCGGAACCTATTATCAGTATTTTTTTCAAGTCCGTTCTCTTTGCCATATCATGCTCCTCTCGTCAATTTTTTAAGTATTCGTAAACGGCTTTCCCGTTATAAACCGTAAGATAGTTCCTGCCGTAAACTTCCGTTCCCTCAAACGGCGTGGATTTGCCTTTGGACAGAAATTCTCCGGGATCTATTTTATATTTTTCTTTCAAACTCCAAACGGAAAACCCCGTATTTCTCACGTTAAACCGCTTTTTCGGGTTTGTAGAGATAAGGCTTATCAACTTTTTCAAAGTGATTATTCCCTCTTTTACCAAATAGGTGTAAAGAAGCGGAAATGCCGTTTCAAGCCCCACTATACCGAAGGCGCTTCCCTCTAACCCGCGGGATTTTTCCTCTTTGGAATGGGGCGCGTGGTCGGTAGCTATCATATCTATCGTGCCGTCTTTTATCCCCTCGATAAGCGCAAGCCTGTCCGCTTTTTCTCTTATCGGCGGATTCATCTTGAAGCGCCCGTCCTCTTTCAGAGCCCCCTCGTCGAGAAGAAGGTAGTGCGGCGCGGTTTCGCAGGTAACGTTCACTCCGTCTTTTTTTGCTTTTCTGATTATTTCCACGCTCTCCTTTGCGGAAATATGGCAAACGTGATACGCGCAACCCGTTTCTTTTGCAAGTTTAACGTCCCGCTCTATTTGCAGATACTCGCTCTCCGGACAGATGCCCCTGTGTCCGTGGGCTTTCGCATAAGATCCATCGTGAATATATCCCCCGCGTAAAAGCTCGTTTACCTCGCAGTGGGCAACTATTATTTTGCCCAAAGCCTTTGCCTTTTCCATGGCGGCGCGCATGGTCTCTTCGCTCTGAACGCCGCGGCCGTCGTCGGAAAACGCCACCGTGTTTTTTGCGGTTTCTTCCATATCGGAAAGCGTTTCTCCCCTTTCTCCTCTGGTTATCGTTCCGTACGGATAAACTGCGATTCGGGCGTCTTTTTCAATAATATCCAGTTGAACTTTCAATTTTTCGGCATCGTCCGGCGAGGGATCGAGGTTGGGCATGGTAAACACGGCGGTATACCCGCCCCTTGCCGCGGCAAAACTGCCCGTGCGTACGGTTTCTTTATACGAAAAACCCGGCTCTCTGAAATGCGCGTGCGCCTCGCAGAAACCGGGTAAAACGGTGAATTCTTCCGAATCAAGTTCGCCTAAATCAAAATCGGATACGAGGCGTACGGTTTCTTCTTCCGACGCGGCTGTATCCGCTATGATTCTTGCTTTTATATTTTTCATTGAAAACTCCTTTCCGGCATCCCGTACCGAATTAAAGAAACGTAACCGTGTTTATAAAAAAACTTTGCCGTACGGCAAAGCTACGATAACGTTACGCTTACGGTTATCAAAACTTTGCCGGTCTCCCGTACCGACTTAAAAGTTCGATTTTCATTATTATATCATAACGCGCTTTGAGTGTCAAGAGCATTGCAAGACGTTTGAAAAATCTTTTTTATTTCTTTTGTAAAAAGGCCGCCTTTTTTATAAAAGCGGCCATTTTCTCACGTTATCGTATTATCTTATGTTTTTATACATCGGGCCGTACGCCGCGCAAGCGCGGTAGTCCTGCCCTTCTTTATCCATTCCGAACGCGTTCCAAGCCGTGGGACGGTAAATTTTATCCTCGTCCACGTTGTGCATACATACGGGTATGCGAAGCATCGAACACATGGTGATAAGGTCTGCCCCTATATGCCCGTAAGAGATGGCGCCGTGGTTCGCGCCCCAGTTGTTCATAACGTCGTAAGCTGACTTGAACGCGCCCTTACCCGTTACTCTCGGCGTGAACCAGGTGCACGGCCAGGTGTAGTCGGTACGTTTCCAAAGTACGTCCGTCACCTCGTCGGGAAGTTTCACCGTCCACCCTTCCGCTATCTGCAGTACCGGACCTATTCCTTTTATAAGGTTGAGCCTTATCATTGTGGCGGGCATTTCCGCGCGCGTTACGAAACGGGAAGAATATCCGCCGCCGCGGAAGTATCCGAGGTCCGCGTAAGGCCAGGTGGTGGCGTTCATCATCGCGTCGATATCCTTATCGGTTACTTCCCACCACTTCTTCATGGTCGGGTTGCCGTTCTCGTCCTTTACTTCGCCGCACGCGTCCACACAGCACGCGCCGCTGTTAATAAGGTGAATAAAGCCGTCCGCTTCTTTCGCCCTGCCCTCTATTTCGTAGCCGGTAACGCGTTTGACCGCGTCGCCCGACCAATACGTTCTCACGTCCGCAAACATCTGCGCTCTGCCCGTAAGCAGTTTCATAAAGAGCATACTCGCAGCGTTTAAGGTGTCGTTTTCGGTTCCTAAAATATACGGCTCTCTTGCTCCGTTCCAGTCGAACGAGGAATTGAGAATGCTTTCGGGGAAATCGCAGTTCGGATAGAAATCCGTCCACTGCCTCTGCCCCTGGAAGCCGCCCACTATCGCGTTGTGCCCCACAGCCTCTTCTTCCCTGCCTTTCGGAAGGCGTTTGTTGCCGTTGAAAAGATCCTTTATAATGCACGCCATCTTGGCGGTAAACTCCCAGTCCTTTTCCTTCTGGGCGGGCGTTTTTTGGAGATTTACGGGGTTTTTATCAAAATCGGGCCTGCATTTCTCCTTGATCCAGGCGAGGGCTTTTCTGTATTCAGCCCTGTCGTATATACCTTCGGTCATACGGCGGATAATTTCAACTTCGTCAACGCTTTCCACGCGCATACCGAGGTATTCTTCAAAAAATTCGGGGCTTATTATGCTGCCGCCGATACCCATCGTCACGGAGCCTATCTGCAAATAAGATTTGCCGCGCATGGTTGCCACCGCAACGGCGGCGCGGGCAAAACGAAGTATTTTTTCTTCTACGTCTGCGGGAATACGCGTGTCGTCGCCGTCCTGAACCTCGTGGCCGTAAATGCCGAACGCGGGCAGCCCCTTCTGGTTATGCGTGGCGAGAACGGACGCGAGATACACGGCGCCCGGCCTTTCCGTTCCGTTAAATCCCCAAACCGCTTTTATGGTCATCGGATCCATATCCATCGTTTCCGCGCCGTAACACCAGCACGGAGTAACGGTAAGCGTAATATCCACGCCCGCCTTTTTGAATTTATCCGCGCAGGCTGCCGCTTCCGCCACCCTGCCTATCGTGGTGTCCGCAATTATCACCTTAACCGGCTCGCCATTGGAATAATAAACGTTTTTCGTTATCAGTTCCGCCGCGGCTTTCGCCATATTCATAGTCTGCTCCTCAAGGCTTTCGCGCACCTTTATTTTGCCGCGTCTGCCGTCGATGGTGGGGCGTATGCCTATCACCGGATAGTCTCCTATTAGTCTTGATTTTGCCATTCTTTTCATCCTCCTTCTCGTTTATTAAATCAGGTATCCGCCCGTGAAAGGGCGCCCTTATCTTAATCGTTTTTATTGAAAAGCGCCGATAACGTGGGAAAAAGCCGCTTTTCTTACTCTTAAAAATTTACGGTTATGCTTCCGTTGGAAGTTTTCACCGTGAGTTTGCCGATAAAGCCTGCGGGAATCTCTATTTCCAATTTCAATTTTTCCCGGGCGAAGTTAAAAATCCGCTCAAAAAAAATTTTACCCGTCACGCTTTTTTAACGGTCAGACCGTCGTCTTCGGTAAAGTCGTAAAACTCCTTTTTGTTTTGCGAACACTTTATCTTCAAGCCCGCGCCTTCAAAAGTTTTTACGGTAACGTCGGCATTCAGATCGGAAACCGAAATATACGAAAAATCCTTTTCCGATACGTACTCTCCGTTCTCATACTCGCCTGCGCCCGAACATCCGGCAAACGCAGATAAAAAACCGCAAAAAAACAAACGAGGAAAATCAGCCTAAATTTTTCAGTATTCACGTTTATTTTCACTACCGTAATTCCCTGTATTATAATTATATTTTACGTTAAAATAAAAGTCAAGCGTTAATCGAAGCAACCGGCAACCCGTTCTCTTAAACGCAAAAATTCAGCGCCAAAATTATTTTTCGGCGCCGATCTTAAATATTCTTAAATTTTCATATTGCGCCGTTTATTTAATCAAGCGCCTTTATTTTGCCGATTTTCTCGGCAGATCATCTCCACCACGCTTTTAGCCATCTCATACACCTCTTTAAGTTTAACGTTGCACGAGCGGAGATCCTTCACCTTCTCTTTCGTTGTGATTACGCCCATAATGCTCTTATCCCCTATCACGGGCATGTTTTTATCCACCCCGAGCGCGGGATGAAGCCCGCTGTTGAAAGTTTTTATTTTTCCCACTTCTTCTCTTCTTCCCACTGCCGAATCGACCACGGTAACTTCCGCCCCGAAGTGAAATCTTCTTATAAAGCGTATCGCCTCTTCCACCTGAAGGGCGGTAACGGGCTCTTCCACCGTGCCGTAAACGTAGCCGTTGAAGCGGGCGTCTCTTTTCAGAAGACTGCCCACAATCGGGCCGAGACAATCAAAAACGAGCTTGTCCGAACCTATACACAAATAGACCTCCGGCCTTACCGCTCCGGCTTCTTCGCGTTTTTTTACCGCGTCGTTTTGATTTTTTTTCGCAAAATCGCAAGCAAGTTCCTTTACCATACGGTAATTTTGTCCTTTTTTGGAAAAAAGCATACGGTTTTTCCTTTTTTTTACGGTTGACAAACAAATCGGTATGTTGTATAATGGAGGAAATTGTCGACAGGTATAAAAAGAGCCTTTCGGTAGTATAATTTCCCGAAAGACCTTGACGGAGGTGATTTTATGTTCTCTGTTTCCGGGCTGGCCGCAAGCCTTACAAATTACATCGGAGACGGAATTCTTATTCTGATATTATTGTTATCGGTCGCAATCGGGGCGAAAAAAGGTTTTCTGGGCGTGATCGTTGGTTTTTTGGGCGGCGTGATAACCATCGTTCTGGCAACGATGCTGTGCAAACCCGTAGCCGCGCTTATAGGCGACAGTTTCGGTTTACGGCCCGTGCTTCAGAACTATTTCGGCGGAGCTTTCAATTTTTCCGCGGAAGTATACACTACGCCCGTAAAAGACCTGACTTCCGAACAGATTTCCAACGCAATTCAGGGCCTTAATCTGCCGGCTTTCTTAAACGACGCGATAGCGAATCTCATTCATTCCAAAATAGAAGCGTCGAACATTGCGGCAGACGTAACCCTTCAGATGATGATAGTCGACGGAATAACGGGAGCGGCCTTAACGGCGATCGCCTGGTTCTCGTTGTTCGTACTGATGATAATCATATTCTCGATAATCAAACATTTCGTAAAAGCGTTCAACAACATCCCGATAATAGGGCCCGTAAACAAACTTCTCGGCGCGGTTCTTTGCCTTGTTATAGCAGTTTTCGTTATATGCGTACTGATGTACCTGTTCGTTCTGATGAGCGGCTCCGTGCCGGCGGCGGTGGACTACGTGAACGATTCGCTTCTTCTCAAATGGCTTTACGATAATAACCCGTTGGCGATCGTTCTCAATAAACTTTTCACAAGATAATTTTCACTCGCAAAAAAGAAAACGGAATATTCCGTTTTCTTTTTTATGCGTTAAATTTCCGAACAAGCGCACGGCGTTTCACGTGGAACAATCTAAACGCTAAAAAGCCACACTAAACGCTGTTTCACGTGAAACATATTAACGCAAAACAAATAAATTAACGCAAAGCACGTTTTTTATAAAAATCTTTATTTATTAACTTGTAATTGCGCGAATTTTATGTTACAATTAAATATACGGAAACCGGCGGATAAAGAAAAAAAATTTTTTATCCTGCCACGTGCGGTTTAACATAATATTAACAATTATTTGCTAAAATAATTGAAACTGAAATACCCATACTGATTCAGGAACAAAATTCGGAGGACTTTTATGAAAAGATCGACCAGAACGATTATAGCGGTCGTGATAGCGGGAATAGCTCTGTTTTTTTTGATAAGCTGGCTATATAATATGGTATTAGGCTATCAGCCCGCATACAGCACTTCGGAATTTTTCGAACTGTGCGGCGTTGAAGCTGCGCCCGATTACGAAAGCGGTTCGGAAAACGGCGGAGGCGGAGGGGCGCAAGGCGCGTACTTTTCGGAAACCGGCTTATCGTACGCCGCGGATTCCGATTACGAATATATTGAAATAAAAGGTTCGTGGTACAAAATCGACAAATCGAAAATATCCAATATTTCAAAGATAACCATCGACGTGTATCAACTGAAAGCGGAGTTTCTTGCTCCCGTGGTATTTATGAACAGATCAGGCGGGCAATCACGGGGAACGCGCGTAAGTTGTTATTTTTCGCGCACGGATATAGATTTCAATAAACTTCAGGCGCTGGACGCGTACGTGAGTATAGATAACACTAATCCCAACGCGGGATCGGGTTGGTCTTCTTACGTTATGCCGCTGCTGATCATGGGCGTGGGAATTGTTATTTTCGTTATGCTTTTGCGCTCTATGAACGGCGCCAACAGAAGCGCTATGGATTTCGGCAAATCCACGGCCAAAGCGAATACGAACATTAAAATCCGCTTTAACGACGTTGCGGGCGCGGAAGAAGAAAAGGAAGAACTCAAAGAGATAGTAGAGTTTCTGAAAAATCCGAAAAAGTTTTCCGAACTCGGCGCAAGGATACCGAAAGGCGTACTGCTCGTCGGGCGGCCGGGCACCGGTAAAACGCTGTTCGCAAAGGCTATCGCGGGAGAGGCAGGCGTGCCGTTCTTCTCGATATCCGGCTCGGATTTCGTGGAAATGTTCGTAGGCGTGGGCGCTTCGAGAGTAAGAGATCTGTTCAACACGGCAAAAAAGAGCATGCCCTGCATAGTTTTTATAGACGAAATAGACGCGGTAGGCCGTCAGCGCGGAACCGGCCTCGGCGGCGGGCACGACGAGAGAGAACAAACGCTTAACCAGCTTCTCGTTCAGATGGACGGGTTCGAGGCAAACGAGGGGATAATCATTATGGCCGCCACCAACAGGGCAGACGTTCTCGATCCCGCGCTGCTCCGCCCGGGAAGGTTTGACCGCCAGATATACGTTCATCTGCCCGACGTTCGCGGGAGAGAGGCAATATTAAAGGTACACGCGCGCAATAAGCCTATGCCTACCGACGTGATCTTCAGAAGCATAGCAAGGCTTACGAGAGGATTTTCCGGCGCGGATCTAGAAAATCTTCTGAACGAAGCGGCCATTCTCGCCGCGCGCGACGGAAGAAAACTTATCACGAACAAGGATATTTACGAGGGCGTAAACAAAGTTATAATGGGTCCGCAGAAAAAGAGCCGGCTGGTAACCGAAAGAGATAAACGCATCACCGCATATCACGAAGCGGGGCACGCCATACTCGCAAAGCTTCTTCCGTTCTGCGATCCCGTTCAGGAAGTAACCATCATTCCGAGGGGAATGGCGGGCGGCTATACCTTAACGCGCCCGGCGAACGACGATAACTACAAAACCAAAAATCAATATCTCGACGATATATGTATGGGCCTAGGCGGAAGAATTGCCGAAGAACTTATAATTCAGGACATTTCGGGCGGAGCCTACGGCGACATCAAACAAATTACCGAAACGGCGAGAAATATGGTCACCATGCTCGGTATGAGCGGCGCCTTAAGCACCGTTTCTTACGAGTCGGGAGGGGAAGTTTTCCTCGGCAGAGATATGGGCACCCATATGAATTACAGTGAGGATACCGCAAGGCTTATCGACGACGAAATAAAGAGAATAATCGACGAACAGCACGTTCGCGGCACGAAACTTCTGTCCGAAAACATTCAGGTGCTTCACAATATGGCAAGGCTTTTAATTGAACGCGAAACCATTTACGGCGAAGAAGTGGAACTTCTTTTGCAGGGCAAGAGCGTTCAGGAAATACTCGATTATATGGACGAGGTCGAAAAGGGCGGCGGACATAAAAACGCATTGGAAAAATTCTCCGAAGGCGATACGGAACAAAAACAACAATGACGGAAAACGGGGCATCAATCAGCCCCTTTTTTCGATTTTTGCGCGATATACGCGGGTAATGAGGAAACCTATGGGTAGGATAACGGCTTTTGCCAACCGCAAGGGAGGAGTGGGCAAAACTTCTTCCTGCGTAAATACGGCGGCTTGTATTGCGGAAACGGGGGCGCGCGTTTTAATTGTGGACGCGGACCCTCAAGGCAACGCCACCACCGGTCTCGGTTGCAGAAAATGCGACCTCGACGGATCCGTTTACGACGTTCTGATCCGCGGGGAAGCAGCTTCTTCACACGTCGTTCCCACCTGCGTAAACGGCCTGTATCTGTTGCCTTCCAACATAGATCTTACGGGCGCGGAAATAGAACTTATATATCATAACGAATACGAAAAGCGCCTTAAATCGCGCATTGACGGGCTGAAAGACGATTTCGATCACATTTTTATAGATTGTCCGCCGTCGCTCGGGTTGCTTACGATAAACGCGCTGGTTGCGGCCGACGGAGTGATTATTCCCATGCCGTGCGAATACTACGCGCTTGAAGGCGCAAGCCAACTGATAGGCGCTATAGATATAGTGAAAAAAAGTCTTAATCCGTCCGTAACGTTTGACGGAATACTTCTCACCATGTACGACGGAAGATCGCTTATTTCCCGCCAGATAGAAACAGAAGTGCGTTCTCACTTCGGCGGCGCCGTTTACTCTACCGTAATTCCGAAAAGCGTAAGGATTTCCGAAGCGCCGAGTTACGGAGTTCCCGTAACCCTGCACGACGGCGATTGCCGCGGAGCGGCGGCGTACCGCAATTTTGCCGCAGAATATCTTACTAAACTTAAACAAACCCCTTAAATCACGCAAAAACAAACAATTTACCAAGGAGGCAACAAGAATGACGAAGATTCAGAAAGGCTTAGGGAAGGGCTTTTCCGCTCTTTTTTCCCAAACGCAGGAAGACTTTAACAGGAACGCGTCCGTTGAAGTTTTTGCCGAAGAATACGAAAAGGCGGGAGACGTTTTACAACTGAATATCGCCGACGTATATCCCAACCCCGATCAGCCGAGAAAAACGTTTGACGATTCGTCTCTTGCGGAACTTGCCGATTCCATTTCCGAACACGGCGTTATAATGCCCGTGGTGGTCCATAAAACGGAAAACGGAAAATTTATGATAATAGCGGGGGAACGCCGTTGGCGGGCATCCCGCATCGCCGGAAAAAAGACGATACCCGCAATAGTTAAAAACTATACGGATAAACAGATAAAAGAGGTTTCTCTAATAGAAAATCTTCAGAGGGAAGACCTCAACCCGATAGAAGCGGCCCTTGCCATGCGCCAGCTTATGGAAGATTACGGCATGACGCAGGAAAATCTTGCCGAACGCCTCGGTAAAAGCCGCTCGACGATCGCCAACACGCTTCGCCTTTTACAGCTTTCACCCGAAGTTATAAAAATGATCTCCGACGGAAGACTTTCCGCCGGCCACGCGCGCGCGCTTATTTCCCTGCCGGATTCCGAGCAGTTTACCACCGCGGTTTACGCCGTGAACAACGGACTTTCCGTGCGCGACGTAGAACAGAAGGTGCGCGATTATTTCAACCCGCCGGAAATAATTAAAAAACAGAAAAGGGAAAAAATGCTCCGCCAGAGCGTTGAACTGCGCGACCTTATCGACAGAATGCAACGGGCTTTCGGCACGAAGGTAAGCGCGATAGGAAACGACAATAAGGGCAGAATTTACATAGATTACTATACGAGAGACGATCTGGACAGGCTTTCCGATATCGTTGAACTTGCCGAAAATAAAAAAGATTGATATATGCTGAAATTCAAAAACTTTACGATCGAAGATTACAAAACGGTAACGGCTTTCAGGCAAAACTCCGATATGCGCACCTGCGAACTTACCGCCGGCGTTCTTTTTATGTGGAGAAACTTTTACCGCCCGTCTTTTTCCGTATACGACGATACGTTGATAATAAAATGCCGCCTTAGGGGTAAACGCACCGTTTTTTTCTACCCTTTGGGAAAAAACGTTCCCGCGGCGCTTGACGAAATTGAAAATTACTGTTTGAAAAAACACGGAAATCTTATCTTTCTCGGGGTGGAGGAGTTTCTTCTCGATAGCCTTAAAACGCGTTACGGAGAGTTGATTTCGTACGAATTTCACCGCAAATGGAGCGATTACGTATACGACGCGGCGGCTTTCAGAACTTTTTCCGGAAAAAAATATTCCGGCCAGCGCAACCATATAAATAAATTTCTGTCGCTCTATCCGGACGCGAAAATTAAGGAATTGACCACGAACGATATTCCGCGCGCGTTGGACCTTCTTGAAAAATACGCCGAAGAAAAAAAATTACACGGCCTTGCAAAAGAAGAACTCGTTCATTCCGCGGAGTGTACCCGGCACTTCAAGGAACTGGGCCTGTTCGGCGTTTACGTTGAAAAAGACGGCGAGATGATATCGTATACTCTTGGCGAAAAGTGCGGTAAAACACACGTTATTCACATAGAAAAGGCTTTGAGAAGGTACGAGGGGCTTTATCCTTTCACCGCAAACGCCTACGCAAAAACCACCTCTGCGGAGTTCATCAACCGCGAGGACGACTCCGGCGACGAGGGCCTGAGAATAAACAAACTTCAATATCATCCGATCGAACTGTTGAGTAAATATACGGTAACCGTATCGTCGCCGCAAAACGGGATCAAGGCGATTCCCACGCTGAAAGCAGAGGGGCTTGTACTTTCTTCTCTTACCGAGGAAGACGGCAAGCGATACTTTGAACTGAACGTTGACGACGAATTGAATAAATACTGGGGTTACGATTACAGAAAAGATATAAAAAAGCCCTCTCCCGAAGCGTTTTCGGATATGGTAAAAAGGGATTTCCGGAATAAAACTTCTTTTTCGTTTGCCGTGCGCAAAGATAACGAATTAATAGGCGAAGCGGTGTTTTACGATTTCCGCTTCGGCGGCGTTTGCGAACTCGGCTTGAGATTTTTTCCCGAATATCAGGGAAGGGGCTACGGAAAGGCCGTTTACAGGCGCGTTTCCGATTTTCTTCTGTATGAAGTCGGTATGAAAAAAATCGTAGCGCGGTGCTTCAGGGAAAATCCCGCTTCCGCAAAAATGATTTTATCTTCGGGTTTCGTTGCGGTAAACGAGGATGAAAAAATGCTGTATTTTGAAAAAACAAGATAGTTTTTTCGCGTTTTACGGGGCTTTTACTTGTTTGAAGCGGATAAAACTTCGCCCGTAAACGCGTCGCGGTAGAATAGAAAATACCCGCCTTCGGGAATTTTACAGGGAACGAAATACGCCGCCCCGTTAAATTCCTTCGGCTGTTTTCCGTCTTGCGGCGCGGGCACGCCGAAAATAACGTATTCGGGCGCGCCGTTAAATTCTGTCGTTCCCACTACGTAATATTTCGTATCCGAATACCGGATTTTTACGAAACTGCCGCCGTCAACCGCCTTTTCAAGTTCTTTTTCTCTCGGAAAAGTATCTAAAAGTTTTGATAGCGCGTCTTTTATCCGTCCGTAGTATCCTTCTTCTTTTCCGCTCTCACCGCCGCGCCCGCCGCCTTCATTTTCATCAAAAATATCCCCGCCTTTCTCTTTCGCTTTGAAAGCGCCCGCCGCTGCTGAAGCGTTCTCACTCTCCTTAAAAACCCGTGTCCCGTCATTATCGTTTTCTTCCTTTATTGTTTTTGAAAAACGCCCTTTTTCGCGCGTTATCCGGCTGTTTTCCTCAAAATAATCGCTCTCGGCGATAGCGTAATCGTCGTAGATTCCGTAAGCGGAAACGCTGTTTTTTCCGCATTCTTCTAAAAGCCGCGTTTTCCCGTCCGAAACCGTTCCGCTTTCGCCGTAAAAGGTAAGTTCGCCGTTCTCGAAAATTCCTACGCCGAAATTATCCCCGTTAAAGAAAAATTCCGCCGTGCCGCCCGAAAGAGGGGCCGTTTGGGCGCCGCCGTCGTAAACTATACCGGCGGCGTCGCCTCTTTTTACGCTTACCGTTATGCCTCTTGAATTTTTACGGATTTCCGCCACGGCAAGTTCGCGTTTTTCCCCCGCCGCGTTTTTTACGAGAACTACTGACTTTTTTATTACCACTTTCATTCTCCACGCGGAAATTTCCGCTTATCATTATAAATATTCCCGCCGCGCAAAAATTAGCACTTTTTATACTTGACGGAAAGTTTTTGTATTATTCCGCTTTCTTTTTTCACCGAACAGCCGTTTGCCCGCATATTGCGCTTGACTTTTACAAATATTTAATCTACAATATAATCGGAGGAATTTGGGCGCGTTTTGTTTTTTATTATTTTAAGGCGTTCGATTTCTATTAAACCGACAAATATTTTATTTTATATGAGGTGCAAAAATGGCAAAAATCGATCTTGAAAAATACGGCATTACGGGCGTTAAAGAAATAGTTTACAACCCGTCTTACGAAATTCTTTTCAACGAAGAAACGAAACCCGGACTTACCGGCTACGAAAAAGGACAGGTGAGCGAACTGGGCGCGGTAAACGTTATGACCGGCATCTACACCGGCCGTTCGCCTAAAGACAAGTTTATAGTGGTTGACGAAAACTCAAAGGACACGGTATGGTGGACTTCCGAAGGATATAAAAACGATAATCACCCCGCTTCCGAAGAAACCTGGAAAGCGGTTAAGGAAATAGCCGTTAAAGAACTCAGCAACAAACGCCTTTTCGTGGTGGACGCGTTCTGCGGCGCCAATAAAGATACGCGCATGGCGGTGCGCTTTATAGTGGAAGTTGCCTGGCAGGCGCACTTCATCAAAAACATGTTCATCGTGCCTACCGAAGAAGAACTTAAAAACTTCACGCCGGATTTCATAGTTTACAACGCTTCCAAAGCCAAGGTGGAAAACTATAAAGAACTCGGCCTCAATTCCGAAACGGCCGTGGTGTTCAATATAACCAGCCGCGAACAGGTAATAATCAACACCTGGTACGGCGGAGAGATGAAGAAGGGTATGTTCTCTATGATGAACTATTACCTTCCCTTGAAAGGCATCGCCTCGATGCACTGCTCGGCAAACACCGATATGAACGGCGAAAACACCGCGATATTCTTCGGCCTTTCCGGAACGGGCAAAACCACCCTTTCAACCGATCCCAAACGC
>JAGCZN010000177.1 GCA_017959995.1 Clostridia bacterium | reverse complement strand
CGGCTAACGCGACTGTAACCACGCCTATCCCTGCGGCAGACGCGCTACCCGCCGAGGAATTACATCCCTTTACGCCGGAAGATGAACTCGGCTTCGTCGGTTCGAGAGAAGGCTTTTCACCGCTGAATTCATCGTTTACGTTCAGTTTAACGAGTTTGCTTTCCGCAACTTTGAGTTTACGGATATTCTCGTTTACGCCGGCATACGTTTTGAAAGTGCCTTCGTTATATTCGGTTACTTCCTCAAGCACCTTTACGAAATCGCTGAACGAATAAGCGGTATATTCGTTTTCTTTCAATGCCGACGCCTCTGCGATGGCCGTATTCAATTCGGTCGTATCGCCTATATAAACAAGATATTTATAGATGGCGTCGTAAAGTTGGAACATACCGACGTTCACGTCGGACTGAACGAGAAATTCATCGGCAAGGATGCTTTCGGCAGCCTCTGCTTTCAGTTGCAGATAATCCCATGATTCAGCAGTGTATTCGTAAGAATTAAGGGTTTTTGCCAGATCGAGCAAACCGTTTATCACGCTGTAATCTATTTCCGACTTGATGAACACCGTGCCTGCGGCTTTTACGCCGTAAACGTTGGAAAGTCCGTATGCGGCAAGGTCTTGAGCGGAAAGAACTCCGTAAAAATCGAAATTACCCGTTTTACTGCGATCGTATCCGTCGCCGGTCCAGGTCACTCCTACAACGTAATTTTTACCTGCAGTATCGGTCACGGTAACCTTATCGCCGAGTTTTTCTATCACCTTATTTTCGGGGATATATCTTTCCACAGCCACTTTCGGATTATCAACCGATACGACGGCGCCGCCTTTTTGCGGAAACGCAAAATCATCTCCGAGTTCCGTTATATTCAGTTTATAAACCGTTAAAGGCAAAGTTCCTCCGTGAATTGAAATATACCCGCTCTTTCCCGAAAGTTCAGGAAGGTTTACGTTCATAACCGGCCTGCCGTTTACGGCAACGGAAATAATGCCGTTATAGACGACCACTTTCATATCGAATTTGCCGCCGAGCGACCAACCCACTACGTTTGCGTCGAGCGGGCCTATTTCGTTCGCTCCGGTCCAGACGAGCGCTCTGCCCCTCGGCTCTATCCCCACGATATATCCTCTGCCTACGTTGCTCTGCACTACGTCAACGCTTTCGCGGAAGATCTGGAACCCGACGTAACCCCAGGCATCGTATGCGCCTACGTCTATAGACATAGTTACATCTATCATAAAGTTTTTATAGGTCTTTGCATTATAACTGAACGCTTTATCCCAGTTTACGCGTTGATATTCGTCCGGATTTGAAATTACCGTTCCGTCGTTTGTAAAGTTTCCTCCGCCGACGTTGCTCCAGTTCTCAACGTCGGAAATCAAATTCTCGCCGGAATTATAAGCGCTGAAAACCTGCACTTCGGTGAACAGCGAATATCCGCCTTCGCCTTTGGTATCGTTGGTCAAACGAACGTAATGTATTTGCATAGGCTCGAACTCTATGCTCATGCCGCCGTTCGCGGCGTTTTGCATCGACGAAACCTCGAATACGGTATATGCGTCGCTGAAATCGGCGTTCCTTGCCACTTGCACTTTTACCGATCCGAACCACCAGTCGTGCCACATAGAGAATACGATTCTGTCAACCGTCTGTTCGGAGCCGAGATCGATGACCGCCCAGCCTATTTCGTCGGTCGCGAGAACGCTTCCCGTGGGATCGAAGGATCCGTCCGTGAGGTTCCTGATATTTGTGGAAGATCCGTTAAACCCGCTGAATCCTATCTCTTCCGACATATCGAGCGACATGAATTTACCTATAACGCCTTCGGCAACGTTTCTGGAAGCGTCCGCTATAATAAGGTCAAGATCGAGTATATTGCTTACCTCGTTACCCCTTACGCATAACGCCCTTACGGAATACGTTGCAGTTTCGCCGTCGTTACCTACGGTAAACGGCGCGGTATAAAGATACGTGCCTGCAGTACCGGGGTTCGGAAAGGATCCGTCGAGAGTGTAATATATTTCCGCTCCTATGTCGGCGGTCAAAAGACTGATGGTTTGTTGACCGATATAAACTCCGCTCGCGTGCGTGCTTTCCGGAGCAAGAAGATCTTCGAATATCGTGACGTTTTCGCCTTCGAGTTTGTATATCTTCATTTCGCCCGGAAGGAAAACGTCCGTAAACGAACCGGAAGATACGTCTGTTACAACTTCTTCGGGCGAAAACAACGTAGAGGCGAGATTCCTCGGATCGGGAAGCGTTTCCATAGTGTAATCGGTGGGTTTGTAATATCTTAAATTACGCACGCCCGTATTGAGATCGACGTTGAACGAATACTCTTTCGCGCTGCCGGAAAGGGCTTTGTTGAACACGAGAAGATAAGGTTCGTCGGTATCCTTCGAATACGCTATGGAATATACGAAACTATCCGCCGCGCTGCCGGGTTGAAGCACAAAACCGGAAGGCAACGTTTCCGTTCCCACGGGCGCTTTACCCGTATGATACGCGTGTTTTACGTCTATATTCATAAGGATATTTCCGAGTTGACGGGTTTGCCAATTCAGAACGGTCATAGGTTCGTAGAGGTCGGTTTTTTCACCCGCTGCCGTAAGAACGAAGTCACGCATTCCCTCGCCGCCGTTTTCGGGCGCAACATATTGAGGCGCAACCCAACAGAAGTGGGAAATACTCTTCATTCCGTATGTCAAAAGGGAGTTCATGCTCCACCTCGCCATATCGGGCGTAGGTCTGCGCATTCCGTTCCAGGAACCCATCTGCGTAAAGCCGCCGGTTTTTATCTTGCCGTTTTTATACGCTACGTCGCGTATTACTTCGAGATCGCTGAAATAAGTGGAACGGACGTCTTCAAACTGCGTGAACGGATAATGGTCGAAGTACAGCCAATCCAGCGTTCCGCCGTTAACAGAAACCCATTTGTTTACGTAATCCCTGTAAGTACCGCCGAGGTTAGTTGCGCCGGCGTAATTCGGGAACAAATTTACATACGGCATTCTCAAGGGGTCGGCATCCTTAAACTCCTTGCAAATCGCGGCGAGCGCGTCCATCTGCGCGGCTGAAGGTTCATCTTTCAAATGATAACCGAGACAGTATTCGGAAAGATATTGTACAGTCTGCCAAGCCTTTTGGAATTCCAGTCCGGTGTAATTTTCCATATAGAAATAGTACATATCGATTTGCCGGCAAAGTTCGTCCAAATCTTTATAGAACTGCGTAAGATCGCTATATATGGAATGATTCACCGATCCGCTCACCGAAAGAGGAAGATCGATAAGATTCATGCCGTCTCTCGCAAGGTCTTCCACCTGATCGAGATACGACCTTTTGTTCACGTCGTAAAATTGCACCCATCCGCCTACGGTAAATTCGGTTTCGTACGGGGGCATGGTCGCTTCCTCATTTGACGATGCGTCTTTCGCTTCGGCGGCAAAAGCCGAAGCAGATGCCGCCGCGCACGTACCGAGTAATACGGCGGACAGCGCCGTTATTACAACTTTTTTTACTTTATTCATTTTTTAATCTCCTTGATTTTACTATCATAAGAGCAAATGCAACGATCATGATACCTGCGATACCGCCGTAACCGAACCCGGCAAAACAACCCGAACCGCTACCGTCGGAAGAATTCGTTCCGATAGCCTCATCGATAAGAGCGATAGCCCCGTTTACCTGTTCCTCGGTAACATCGCCTTCAAAGTCAACCATTTGGCGGGCATAATCCACAGCCGCCTGAATGTTTGCTCTTTCGGTCTCGTCGGTGACGGTTTCAAGATGCGCGAGAGCCTCGTTTATTTTCTGCGAGAGCAAATCTCTGTCGCCGGATCTTACAAGACCTTCGAACGCCGCTTTGAGATCGGCGGCGGCTTTATCTACCTGTTCCTGAGTTACGTCGTCGCTGTTCTTGTAGGCAAGCGCAACGTACTCCGCCTCTTTATAAGGCGCGTAGGACGCTGAAGTATAATCGGTCTCCGCCTCTCCACTGTACATAGATATTGCCTGATTGAGAACTTCTTTATTGCCGAGCGCAACGAGGGCGGAAAGGGCGGCGTTGAGTTGTTCGGTCGCGTCGTCAACTTCCTGCTGGGTAAGATATTCCGGATTCTTTTCGTAAACCGCTTCAGACTGCTCGTAAACTTCTTTCATCGCGTTATAGGAAGTGGCGGTATAAGAAGATTTTTCGGCGGCTTCGGCATTTTCTATCGCCTGAGCGAGCGCCGTTCTGTCCGCATACGGTTCGAGGGCCTCTACCGCAGCCTTTAACGTTGCGAGCGCCGCGTCTAACGTTGCCTGATCGGTATCGCCGTTTTCAACGTCGGCTATTATTCCGGCGGTTTCTTCCATTGCGTCAACGTAACTTACGTACGACGCGATAAAGTAACCGTGCGTATCGGTTTCGTCGTTTCCGTATGTCGCGAGTACTTCGTCGTAATATGCCGCGAGTTCAGTAACGTCGCCACGCTTTACGAGCGCGTTATAAGCGAAGTTGAGTTTGCCGTATTCAACGTTCGCCTCTTCCTCGCTTATATCGGCGTTACCTTGAGATACGAAGTTTTCAGCCGCGGCGAGTTCTTCGGCGAGCGCGTTGTAAGAAGAAACGGTGTACTCTTCTCCGTTTACGGCTTCCGCGGCGGCAATAAGACCGTTGATAGCGGTGAGATCCGCGCGGGCAGCAAGCGCGTTAAACGCGCTCTCCAAAGCGGCGGTTGCCGAATTTATCTCTTCCTGAGTTTTATAAGTCTTTGACATTACTTCGTCCGCCGATTCTTTGACGGAAACGAGCGCGCTATACGTGGAAACGGTGTAAGCGTTTTCATCTGCGCCTTCCGCTGCGGTAATAGCCGCTTCGAGCGCTGAAGTATCTATAGCCTTTACCGTTACCTTTACGGTTATATTTTCAAGCAAACCGTAAGCGTCGTTTTCGTCGGTAGCGACGAGCGGTATTTCATATTCTCCGGCGGTCGTCTTATCGTAATTATCGGCTGCGTACTGCACCGCTATATCGGCAGAGGATCCGTCGGAATACGTAACTTTAACGGTGGCGGGCAAGCCGAGATCTGCAAAATCCTTATTTACGTAAACTTCAATGTCCGACGACGTAACAACCGAATTTACGAAATATTGATATTCATATTCGATTGTAATATCTGCGGGATCCGCACAGGTATAAGCCTGAATTTCGGTGAGAACGGTATAATACGAACCGTTACCCGATTGGTTGAAAGTCCTTATATATCTGCCTTTTACGGGCGCGAAAGCGAAAGACCACCCGTCTCCGCTGTGAGGTTTCCACTCGCCGGCGGGAATTTCGGGCGTAGCGGTGTATTCTCCGCCTACCCATGCGTTATCGGTATGCCCGTTGTTACCGGTACAAAGTATCGTAGTGAACGTCGAGAAATCTTCCGTATCGGAGACCTGAACGGTTATTTCTCTGAATACCCAATCGTGCCACAAGGTGAGATCTACTCTGTTTATCCAAGCGCTTACGCCGAAATCGACCTGTATCCAACCGAGTCCTTCGAGTTGAATGGAATTGAAAAGACCTTTCGTTCCGTCAACTACCGCGCCGAGCGTTCCGCCGCCGTTAAGATCCAGAACGGAAATTTCGCTTCCGTCAAGTCCGTAAGCCGTAACGGTTTTACCTCCCGCTATATTTACGCCTATTTCGTATTCGGTTGTTTCGGGGGCTTCACACGTCCATACTTCCATTTCGGTAAATACGGAGAAATAACCCGCGCCGTTGCCGTTCTGGTTAGTGGCCCTTACGTATCTGCCTTTTACGGGAGCAAAAGTGAAAGTCCAACCGTCGGCGCTGTGTTGTTTCCATTCGCCCTCGTTGAATTCCGGAGAAACGGAATATTCCCCGCTTACCCAAGCGTTATCGAGATTGCCGTAATTTCCGGTATTTACAAGGGTAGTATAGTTTTCAAAGTTTTCATCGTCGGATATCTGTATAACGATCTGGCGGAATACCCAATCGTTCCAGAGATTGAGATAAACGGTATCCGTCCATACGCTCTCTCCGAGATCGACCTGAACGAAGGCGAGTTTATCGAACGTGAACGCGTCGAACAGACCTTTATCTCCGTTTGTGAGTGACTGTATATTATCCGAACCGTTGAGGGTTGCGGGCGTGGCTACGCTTCCGTCAAGCCCGTAAGCCGTAACGGTTTTACCTCTCGCTATATTTACGCCTATTTCGTATTCGGTTGCTTCGGGGGCTTCGCACGTCCATACTTCCATTTCGGTAAATACGGAGAAATAACCCGCGCCGTTGCCGTTCTGGTTAGTGGCCCTTACGTATCTGCCTTTTACGGGAGCAAAAGTGAAAGTCCAACCGTCGGCGGTATGCTGTTTCCATTCACCCTCGTTGAATGCAGGCGAAACGCTGTACGCGCCGCACGTCCAAGAATTGTCAAGGTGTCCGTAATTTCCGGTATTTACGAGCGTGGTATAACTGCTGAAATCCTCGGTTTCGGAAATTTGTATCAATATTTCACGGAATACCCAATCGTTCCAAAGGTTAAGATAAACGGTATCCGTCCATACGCTTTCACCGAGATCGACCTGAACGAACGCGAGTTTGTCGAACGTGAATGCGTCGAATAATCCTTTATTTCCGTTCGTGAGCGACTGAATATCGCTTGAACCGTTGAGTTCTCCTACCGTTACTTCGCTGCCGTCGAGCGCGTAAGCCGTAACGGTTTTGTTGTAAGCCGCGTTAACGCTGTGGAAAAGCGTACCGCTTACCGTATAATCGAAATCGAAGGGGTATCCGTAAACGCCGTTTTCATAAGATACCGCGCGGAAACGGTATTCGCCTTTTTCAAGGACGATGGGCCCCGTATATTCCGTGGAATTTTTATTCGGAGCGCTTCCGTCGAGAGAATAGTATATCTTTGCGTTTTCGCTTTCGGACCCGAATGCGAGTTCGAATGCATTATATCTTCCGCTTACCGCGTTTGCCCATACGGGAGCGCCGGAAGTTATCGCGTACATCTGAATTTCGCCTATGCAGGTATATCCCTGTTCCGCGCCGTTCCCTACCGTGTTTCCGGTCACTCTGATATAACGGGCGCGCACGGGCGAAAAGTTGAACGTAAGCCCCTGATACGGAACGTTCATCAAAGTTCCCGATGTATTATAGGACTTATCCGCCGTAGTTGCGTTTCCTTGCTTGTTGGAGAATACGACGCGAGAATTTTCAAAGTCGGAAGTTTCGGAAAGTTCAAGCGTAAAATCGTTTGCGCCCCAATCGTGAACTATGTCGATAAGCACCCTGTTTACGGTGTAAACGGCGCCGGCGTCAACGGTAATATAACCGATAACGCCTTTTCCGTCGCCATCGACGAGCATTGCCGTTTGCGTACTGCTTATTACGCCGTCGGTAAATACGGACTTCGCGCCTGTTCCCCCGTGAGGACCTGCCGCAAGATTAACTTCGTTGCCGTTGAGATCGGTAACCGTTACGTTTTCATCCGATATGCCGGACGTTACGTTTTCAACGGTATAACTAACTGATTTTACCGAACTTTCGGCAAAAGCCGCGTATAAACCCGTTGAAGAAACAAACAGCGCAACGAGTAACGGAAGAATAAGTTTTTTCAATTGTTTCATTATTTTCTCTCCTTTGATTTTTTTTGATTTTTTTATATTTTCACAGGAAATCCTGTTATTGTATTTTTTTACGGTATCTTATCGGTAACGCCGCGAGAAAAAGTATCGCCGCGGCAAATATGTTCTGCCCGCCGACAAAACCTTTACACCCTTCCGCCGTGACGGTTATCTCCCTCGTTATCTCCTCGGTGTAAACCGCGTCCGGATTTACTTTGCCTTCCCTTTCGAAAAGTTCGGCGGCGTCCTTTTCTTCTCCTGCGAGATTCGAGAGCGCGTCGGGCGTATCAGCCTCGGCAACGGGTAAAAATTCCGGAAGGGATTCTTTTTCCGGTTCCGCAAGCATTTTTATGCGGAAATTTCTGAATTCAGCCTCGTTATTAACAGCGAACAGCGAAACGTAACCGGTTTCGTAATAATCGAACATCTGTATTTCCGAATACGGCCCGTTGTTGATACTGACCGATAACTTGTTGCCGACGAGTTTTATCTGAATGTTATACCATTCTCCCCCGCCGCTTTTATAACCGGATTCTTTAGCGTCGCCGAAAACGTGGGGGCCGCTTACCTGCTGGCCGCCCCAAAGCGTTATCTGCCCGCCGGACTGAACAAACACGCCGGCGCCGTCGTCGAGATAATATCTTCCTTCCTCAACCTGCCTTATCCCTACCACGGGCCAAAGGTTTCCCGTTTGACCGCGCCTTAAGTCAAGCGAAAGTTCAAAGTTAAGATAAGCCTCTTTTACGAACGAAAGAACGGATATTTTATT